>NZ_AKWZ02000004.1 GCF_000306235.2 Leptospira fainei serovar Hurstbridge str. BUT 6 | reverse complement strand
ATGTAAGTATGGTAACATATTGAGTCGAGTGATACTAATAGGTCGTGAGGCTTGACCATATTACGAAAGTATTGAGGAAGACTTACTTCTTGCTCAATGGTAAAACGCCAACAGTCATCCAAGATGATGATTCAGTGAATAGATTCGCAGTTATAGTGTTTGTAAGAGTAATCTTACTGGAAGCCAGGATACGATATCCTGGCTTTTTTATTTTATCGATCACTTTCTATTTGTTTCGAGAAAAAGAAAGAGGCCGCCAGATGCTCCTAGCTCCGGCGGGTTTGCTATCGCTACGTCTTGTGTCGATGCTGATGATTGGGGACTTAGCCTAGTCACATAAAACCGGACACCGTTTTCGTTCGAATCGAGGTGTAAAGAAAGCGATGAGTCAAAAAGGGAAATACTCTCTCCGGAGTTTAAAGAACAAGCGATAAAACGAATATTAACCGGCTCTCTCACAATAAAAGAAGTAACAGAATCGTTAGGAATCAGCTATTTCGTTTTACGACAATGGAAGGCTGAATATATGAAGAAGTCAGAAGGACAAAACCATCCTACAGATAAACAAATCAAAGAGAGTGAGGAATTAAGGAAGAGAATGCGATTTTAAAAAAGTATTCAGCCATGCTTTCGAAGGAACAAAATCTCGATTAGAGTTTATGGAAGCGTATCGGTCCGAGTAAGGGTATGACAAGAGTATTAGGAGTCTCGAGAATCAGGCTTCTATGAATTCATGAAACGAAGCAAGAATGCGTTAGAAAAGCATGATCCAGAGTTTGTAAAATTCATCTATGAGGTCTGGCTAAGGCATGATAAGAACTATGGTTTTATAAGGCTTTTTAAAGAGGTGAAGAAGGTTTATTCTTCTTACGGAGTGCGGTCGGTTTGTAAAGTAATAAAACTTTGCGATATAAGGGGAAAACAAGAGAAAAGCTTTAGGCCATCTACTACGGATTCGAAGCACTCTGGTCGAATAGCTCCTGATTTAGTAGGCAGAAGATTTAAACGTTTAAGAAAGAATGAAGTATCGGTTTCTGACGTCACTTACCTTCGGTCCTCTTTCGGTTGGATCTATCTTTGAGTGATTTTGGATTTATACTCTCGGAAGGTTGTAGGCTGGTCAATAGGGACAAAAAATGATTCTCAATTAATCTGCAAGGCCCTTTGCAGCGGATATACAATTCGAAATCCTCCCAAAGGATTAACCTTTCATTCAGACCGAGGATCTAACGACTGTTCGAAGGAAACTCGACAACTTCCAATAGAAAGTAAAATCAGAAGGAGTAACAGTAGAAAGGATAATTGTTGGGAACGCCCTGTATATCTTTTCAGAGATTTTAGTTACGAACCGAACATAGTATAGACGAACAGAATATTTTCGTTCAATAAAGCGCCTTGCTTTTATTTATAGATCGATCAGAACTTGATCGCAAAGGTGCATAGATGGACGCGATACAAAAAGACCCAAAGTTAGAATTAGAACGAACCTCCCTTTGGAAGGAATTAAGAAAAGCGCTTACGGGAACGGAGGCGGATTATACGCAAATTTCGCTCGGTAAGGCAGTCTTTTTGCTTTCTGTCCCGATGGTTTTAGAATTGGTCATGGAGTCTGCATTCGCAGTCGTTGATATTTATTTTGTGGGAGCTTTAGGTCCTTCTGCAGTCGCAGCGGTTGGGTTAACGGAAACGTATTTATTTCTTCTTTATTCTCTCGCGATTGGAATGTCCACTGCAGTGACTGCGATCATTGCAAGAAGGATCGGAGAAGGTGATAAGGAGCAAGCCGGCATTGCTGCAGTTCAATCCGTTTTTCTTTCCATTCTTGTTTCTTTACCTTTCGCTATTTTCGGAGTTTGGTTTGCGAAAGATCTTCTTATACTCATGGGTGGAGATCCTTGGGTCGTAGAGCATGGATCTCGTTACACACAATGGATCTTCGGCGGAAATATCGTAATCATGCTTTTGTTTGGACTGAATGCGGTTTTTAGAGGCGCAGGTGACGCGGCAATTGCGATGAGAGTTTTATGGATTGCTAATGGTCTCAATATGATCCTGGATCCGATTTTTATTTTCGGCTTTGGGCCAATCCCAGCTATGGGTATTGAAGGTTCCGCTATCGCTACAAATATCGGAAGAGGAGTCGGAGTTCTTTTTCAAATCTATCTGCTTCTAAAAGGTGGAAATCATATTAGAGTGCTTCGTTCACAAATCAGTATTCACTGGGAAATTATTTCTGATATCGTTCATACTTCCATCGGTGGAATTGGGCAAACTATTATAGGAATGACTTCTTGGATCTTTCTTGTGAGAATTATTTCTGACTCTGGAAGTGAGGCTGTAGCTGGAGCAACGATCGCTCTTCGGATCATGATGTTTACTCTTATGCCTTCTTGGGGAATGTCGAATGCAGTAGCGACTTTAGTTGGTCAAAATTTAGGAGCTCAGAGACCTGATCGCGCAGAGCAATCCGTTTGGATTGTTGGAGTATGGAATATGATTTTTCTCGTCGGAGTTTCCATCTGCTATTTTATTTTCAGAGAATCTCTTGTGTCGATCTTTACTGATGACACCAAAGTGATCGCTATCGGTTCTGAGTGGTTGGGGATAGTATCCTATTCTTATTTTGTGTATGCTTGGTGGATGGTCAGCGTTCAAGCCTTTAACGGAGCAGGGGATACTACCACTCCTACGTTAATCAATCTGGTCTTCTTTTGGGTGTTTCAAATTCCATTTGCTTATGTTTTGGCGAAGGTTCTTTCTTACGGATACTCTGGAGTATTTTGGGCAAGTATGATCACGGAAACTTCTGTGGGATTGTTCACTCTTTGGTTATTCCGGAAAGGTGGGTGGAAAACTTCGAAGGTTTGATCCATCCTTGAATAGATTCGCAGTTATAGTGTTTGTACGAGAGACCTTACTGGAAGCCAGGATGGATATATTCTGGCTTTTTTATTTTATCGAACACCATCGGAACCTCTAATTGTGCACATCATCCCTACATGTGTAGGGAGTAGGCTGGAGCAGAAAGATAAACGCTTTCGTTGACCGGTTCATCCCCACGTGTGTGGGGAATAGTAAGATACGCACTTCAAGAACTTGGGATTTCGCGGTTCATCCCCACGTGTGTGGGGAATAGCCTCAATCATATTTAATTATGATTTCCATTTCCGGTTCATCCCCACGTGTGTGGGGAATAGGAAGAGGGTCGAAAGGGATTGAAGTCACAGCGCGGTTCATCCCCACGTGTGTGGGGAATAGTCAACTCTATCTCTACTCATCCTATCACCCCCGGTTCATCCCCACGTGTGTGGGGAATAGGCGAGAAGACGCTTCTGAAAAGCGTAGCTACTCGGTTCATCCCCACGTGTGTGGGGAATAGTCAGCATTCGATCACGAAGGAGGAAGAAGATGCGGTTCATCCCCACGTGTGTGGGGAATAGTTGAACGGTTGCGGGATTGGTAGGGGATGACACGGTTCATCCCCACGTGTGTGGGGAATAGGTTTGATATCAATTTTAAGTTAGGAAATTTAGCTGGTTCATCCCCACGTGTGTGGGGAATAGGCTTTTCTGATCCGTATCCAAAATCGATAAGACGGTTCATCCCCACGTGTGTGGGGAATAGAAAGTCCGTATATCTGAACGGATATTATCCGAAAGGTTCATCCCCACGTGTGTGGGGAATAGACGAGTTTACAGAAGATCATTATGAATTGGACCGGTTCATCCCCACGTGTGTGGGGAATAGGAATCGATCGGGTTATTGGAAGTCAAGGTCGACGGTTCATCCCCACGTGTGTGGGGAATAGTTAAAATCTCTCGACTTATCGAGAAGGTGGATCGGTTCATCCCCACGTGTGTGGGGAATAGCTGGCAGTCAATGGAATCGATTCCACCCGCCTCGGTTCATCCCCACGTGTGTGGGGAATAGAATGGTCGATTCGCTTAAAAAACATTTCACCACGGTTCATCCCCACGTGTGTGGGGAATAGGCACCATATCCAAACGGGGTGTTCGGAAGTTCCGGTTCATCCCCACGTGTGTGGGGAATAGCATGACTTCGTAAAAAGTGGTTCGTCCCTTTTCGGTTCATCCCCACGTGTGTGGGGAATAGGCTAAGAATTTGTATAGCAAATTGATGTATTATGTCTATTAATTATCTGGGTTATGGTCCAATTCAGAGCGAAGCGAATCCGCCCTTTCTTTAAAGAATTCTTCGAGGCTTAAGAACGGAGATGGAGCGGGTGATCCGTCACCGTTACTATCAGTTTCCGTAGCCGCTTCGGCTTCCCGGTGATTCGCCTTTGGATCCGGTTTCGCGATTAACAATAGGCCTTCAAATTCTACAATTTCTCTTGAAGGATCCCCGTTGGAACGGATTACATATCCTTGTTCCGTATTACTGGAATACAACATTAAGGCATCGGATTTCCATTCTTCGCAGACTTTTTTCCAGATTTGGTCGCGAACTCTTGCTCCTACGGTTGCGACAAAGACACCGGGTTTTAATTCAATGGCTAATCGCGACATCTCTCCCCTCTGTGAAATCTTCACCCTCTCCAGGATCAATACCACCATAGATCAACTCCTTAGCATCCGGAATAATTCGTTTCAATAATTTACTTTGCTTGAATATATCTCTGCATGCAAATCGAACTCTTCTTTCGACATTCGTTGTATCATCTGCGACGATCTTAAAAGATAGGGGAATAGTTAACTCCGCCTTGTATAGATCAGCTATATCATATATGAAAGAAAGTTGTTTGCCCGTATGAACAAAGCCTATAGCAGGAGAAAAGCCTGCTTGTAAAATAGCTGCGTGGACCACTCCATATAAACAAGCATTTGCCGAAGATAGTGCCCGATTTACCGGATCACTGTAGTCCCAGCTATTCTGGTCGTATGATCTGCTTTTCCAAGGAACACCCGTTTTTTCTGACCATTCTTTGTAAATTTTACGGACCCTTGCTCCTTCCATTCCGCGGATTTGTTCTATGGAGGAGTTAATTGGGATTGTTTCTGCAAATCGGAATTGATACATCCTGCGAATCACCTTGTCTCTTTCCGTTTTATCGCCGTACGCTTCAACTTGGCGAAGAAGGTTCCTTGCGGAATATGTTCCTGTATATCCGGACGAATAAAAGCGGACTCCTCCCTCTCCAGTCCATGCAAGGAGACAGCGACTTTCTGAGATCCTTTTGATCGCTTCATGCGTAATCGTAGTTCCTGGACCAAGTAGAAGAAGACATAACGTTTCTATCGGGATCGGAACTACTTTGTCTAAATAATGATATCCGACAGACTTTTGGAACTGGTCTATTCTGCCTTTTTCAAAATATAGGTAGGACCAGTTGTCTTCGAATTTCGGAAGTTCCTGGAGATTCCGATTTGCCATGACGTTATACGCATCGGAACCGAACGGAACATATATTAGCAAAAAATATATCGGAGTTGTTTTTCTCCCGATCCGCAAATACTTGTTTCGAAAGAGTCTTATCCCAAATAGGTATATGATGTAAATTTTATGTATTTATAAAATAAGATTCTTAAATTCTGGCTAATAGTAGCATTCCGCAGCCGAAAGCTTTGCCGGAACCGATTCCTTTTGTATAAGCGGTTTTGAATTTTTCGGGATTTGTTATGCGGAGAACGCCGGAGAATGTAACGGTGTGGATTTTGGAGATTTTATGCCTTTCAGTTGCTTTTGTTTTGAAAGCATTACTATTCCCGCTCGACTCAATTATAACATTCAATATTTCGAAGCCATTTTCGGATCCTCGTTTGGCAATCCATTGCAACTGCTCCTGTTCTCTATATACGCCCACCTTTTTCGATTTCAATTTCTCTCTTTGCTCATGGCTGACGGTCTTAATCAGTTCTTCCAGTTTTGCCTTTCCTTCCGAATACAAGTTTTGATTCGAATGATCGCATATTTCCGGATAATTTTTCAATTCTTCTCTAAATAAACTACGGTAGTCTTTTTTCTTTTTAGTCGGGTTCGCAGTAATGGAAAATCGCAAACTGATCCCGGTCCGGATAAAGGAAGGAGAAATTTCTTTGATACTACGGTTATCTGGAATTTCTTCTAATACGGAGAAATTGCCAAAAGCTTTCTTCCAATTAGGAGCTTGGGTCGAAAAAACTAAGATTCTTGGCGAAATCGAACTTCCCGGTATTTGATTCGTATCGAATTGATAAAGGAAGGGAGCCGATTCAGAATCACCCTTTTGGAAATCATCCGAAAACGCCATCCATAACCTCTGATGAATGTGATAAGGATTTTTTAGCCAGTTTTGTGTTATTCGGTTTCGGAGATCGAGTTTAAGTTGGGATAGATACATCGGGGACTCCTACGTAAAATTTATATATTTCTCTTTGTGCGAAAACTCTTAATGTCGGATTTACTACTGTATCTCGAATGAGAGACTTTTTATAATCGCTTTCTAAGTTTTCCTCCGTGACACATGCTAACGGTTGTTTATCGTTTTCACTTTTTGCCCAAGATTGCTTCTTTGGGATTATTCCAAGCATTCTTGACTTCGCTTGCGGAATTGTTTCCAATTTTGCAAAGACTAATTTTGAATTTTCTCCCTCTATCTCCTCATTCCAATATATGGGGAGTGTTGGGGAGCAAGCTTTTCTTCCTAGGAATATAGACCAAGCTGGATTTGATAAAGAAGATTTAACTTTTTCAAAGACGCTGGGATCTGAGAAAGAAAGTAGGGCAGTAAATGAACCATCCATTAGATAATTCCGATAGGACTGTACTGCATTTGGATTCAGCTTTCCATCTGCCCTCAACGTATCTAAAATTGTATGGTAATCTCTTTGAATCATACACTTACTGTCTTCTCTAACGGATAAGGAAAGAGACTCTCCGATAGTAACAATGTCCTTTGTTTGCTGCTCATTGGTCCAATCCAACCCAAGACAAGCGGAAAGGATTCCTAATATAGAACTCTTCGTTGGAAAGGCAGCGGTTCCTCTAACATCCCAGTAATCACCTTCTCCAAACGACATGAGATAGCTTTCGAGCCGAAGTGCGAGATACTTCATATCAAGCTCCTGTATGTTTCTCTAACCATTGGATCAGATCATCCAATTTTACGAAGGAATGATTCGAGAATTCGTCTCCCAAACCTTCCTCTTCAGTAAATACGAAATGCGCCTGGTCTTTCATTGGTAAGGAGAAGGCTTCTCGGTTTCGCTTTGCATATTTTGCTAAGGCGTCGATGGACTTGTCATTTAAAGAAAGTTTACTATCGGGAGCGATCGGCTTTACAAAGGCATTTGCAAGATTGACTGGGACTTTCCTATCTTTGATTTCGATTCCAATGAAATGAGGTGGATTGTGAGCAGCAGTTGAATTTTGCTTTCCAGACGGATTCGAAAGTACCGCGGCTCTTACTAATGAAGAAATAGCTGATTTAGCTAGTATTTTATCGCTTCCAATGGAACCAAGAAATGAATCAAAATCCACAGAAATGTATTTGTAAAAACAGGCACTTGTTAATTCGATTTCGCTTAAATGTCCAGATCCTTGTTGATGAGGTTCGTATTTTTTTTGGAGGTCATCAACGGCGGTAAAATAATCAAATTCAACGTTGTGTTTATTGACAGAGATTGCATGTGCAACTTGGCAAGAAGCATTCACTTCCTCGAACTTTTCAAGCGTCGTCATTCTGCCAAATAGGGCAACATCGACAGGTTTAATTTTGTTCTCTGTAATTATTTCATGCACTTTTAGCGATAAATCTTTCGTTGATAACTTTTCAAGATCTTGATTTTTAAGTAGATTTGCAATGATTAGTTTAACTTCCTTTTCCCCGAAGAAAATTAGTTGCGAGGTTTTTTTAAAAGCTTTCTCTTTCTCATTTGGTTTCTTCTTTCCCTCGGAGTCATCAGAGGAAGATCCTATCCCCTGAATTTTCTTTGCAATTTCTCCTGCTTTTTCTGGAGTATATTTTCTCTTTAGCCCCTCTTCAATTTCTTCAGGCAAATATTTTGTTCTATTGGATAAATACTCTTTTAATTCGCTTTCGAAAAAATCTGACTTTCGAATGCTTCTTTTCAGGCATTGACTAGAGATTCTTGCCCTAGGCACTCCTCCAAAAGTGCAATCTTTTACGGAGCCGGTATCGTCTCTATTTAAATTGGAGGGAACGTGGTTTTGTAGAATGTGAATTTCTATTAACATTTGCATTTTCCTTATTGTGTAAAAATCTATTCATTTTCTTCGATATCATCGAAGGAGGGATCATCCTCTTGGGGAGGAGTTGTTTGATCGTTATTGAAAGAAGAATAGTATCCTTTCGCCCATTCCCTTTGTACCCATTTATTATCAGAATTCCAAGAATAAAGGTCTCTCAACAGAATGGAGAAATCAATGAGACCGGCTTTAGATTTAATTAACCGAGTTGCTTGTCTCAGACGGTAAGCAAGTTGATTTAGATCAGTAGTAGCTAAAAGTCCACGGAATCTGATGTCTTTATCATTTTTTAAATCGGGGTTATATGCTTTTTGAAAAGCTTCTCCGAAGTTAAATTTCGAATTCGTATAAGGTTGGTCTCCCGGGGCATGGTAAGCTGCATAAAGACACGCCACGAGCGACCGTTCGGGAGAATTCAAAAAACCAAGTTTTCCAAGAATAGGAAGTAATCTCTCTGTTTCGAGAGGGTTTTTATTACACCTTCTGAGAACAGCGAGATCACCATTAGAAAGTTCAGAGATTCTCTTAATAATGGCGTGGTTGCGATCCATAGTTGCAGTATTCATTTTGCTTTCCTCTTATGTTTAAGTAATACATTCTGAATTTGTTTTTCCAAAAACTGATTTCCTGCTTGGTATTGTTTGAGATTTTTGGGATTTAGTATTAATTTTTCTGTATGTTTGTAAAATGTTTTCCAAACATGATTTGCCAGAAGCTCGTTCCAGGAGTTTTGAATTAGATTGATATCGTCTTCGATAGAAAGTCGCTCCAAGGCTTCTTCAAAATTAGATCCGATTTCGTGCCAATATGCAGCTTCGAATGAAGGAGGACGTATGTTTGAGCCTGGTCTAATTTTATATGCGATCTTTAATGCCGATTGTAATTTCCATTGAAATTGTTCTACGCTATTGACGAATCCTTCGATTGCTTTGATTGAATCTTCGTTATCAATAAATGTCGGGTTGAAAAAATATTCGTTTTCACTGATTTCGAATATTTTAGCCTTATTATCCGTTGCTAAGGAGAATATCATGATATTTCCTTTAGGACGTTTTCTGATTGGCTGGATTGTAGATAGTTGCTGAATTACTAACGGAGGAAAGAAGATTCTTTTATTTCCATTCCTTCCTTTTGTGTTAATTAAAGACGGATATTCTTTCCAGGCAGGAAGGTCTCTATTTTGGGTAGTCATTTTTTTTATTCCTTTGCTACCAGCATCTATTTTGATGATTGTTGGATCATGCCAGAAGGAGTCCTTCTTAGTGAATATGCTCTGCGGATTAAATATCACATTTTTAATTAATATATTACTCTTTCTGCCAGATAGAGAGCAGGAGAATTCTTCGCTTCGCTCAGGCATAAGCAATAGGTCTCTTGATTTCCAAAGGAGTCCCATTTGTAAGTTGATTTTTTCAGAAGAAATTTCTCCTTTTTTAAAGATCGGAAATGCAGAAGTATTTTTTCCTAGATACTTTTGATCAAATAATGAATTAACAAAATTTCCATTCAACACGTTTAAAAAGATAGAGTTGTATAGATTCGTTCCTTTTAATAAAATCATTAACGGAGGAACTCCATTAATGCCGGGTTTGTAGCCTGCTCCACCTGCCATCATCGTTGAATGACTAAATAATAGTAAACTAACTGCAGAGGCACATGAAATAGCTGTTAGGTTTACACTTTGCTCGGCAAATTTATGATTCCAGTGAATTTGGTTTGTAGCATAGGGGAAAAAACTAATTAGCCTATCTACTCCATCTATACCTTCCTCAGATTTCGCCAAGTTCGCTTCTTGCATAAAGGGATCTTTCTTGCTAAATAAATCCAGTTTATCGGAATACTTTGCATTCAATTCTTTGATGAAGCCTTCCTCAAACTTGCCCTTAGAGAGTTTTTCTTCCCATTCTTTAAGGGTTTCAGGGGCGCCCACTATATGAACTAATGCGACTAGAAATCGTATAACAGCCGTTTCTAAACCTGGTAAAGGAAAATCGAAACGTTCTAATGTATGAGCGTTTTTGAGAAATTCGTTTAGATTGAGAAATTGTTTTTCTTTTTTCAGACTAATGACAGGCAGCCAAGGCTCTGTCAAAAGATTGAAACTAAAATCGGTTTGTTCCCGCTCCTTTGCTTTTTCTCTTGATTGCGTTTTTTTCTTAGCTACTGCTTTTTTCTGAGGCATGATTTAATTCACCTGATGTGTTTGGATTCTTAATCCGAATTCGGTATCGTATTGAATATGATACTCATTTTTACCGAAGGAATGCGATATAGTTCTGTCCTGGTCCAAAAGAATAAAATATTTCCCTTTCAGAGGACCTATTTTGTTCAATTTATTTTGCCATTTCGTTAGAGTTGACCCGTTGGCTAAGAATGTTGGCGATTTAAGGATATTTCTTACAAATGATCTTGGGCTACTGACAGAAATTGTATTTTCTGCCAAAAATTTTTGGAGTTGAAGGGAGAGTTTTTCGGGAATTTTTTCTGTAAGTTGCAAAGTATCATCGAGCAAGTATTTATTTTCATTTGAGTGAACCGGAATCAGTTGCAATGTACTGTCGCCGTCTCTCGTTTTCGCAACAAAATAAGCATTATCTTCTTCTGAAAGAAGGGTATCTTGAAGGATGTCTTCGATATTTGTCTTTACCGAGGGAATTCTGCCTTTGCTACCTTTGGTATCAAGTTCCTCCTGGCTTTTTTCAAGCTTATCATATAGATTATTCCAATCTTTAACTTGTATTGATAGATCTATCTCACCCAATTTGAACGATTCCTTTTTTGGGATCTTCGTTGAGTATACCTCTTCTACGAAATTTCTATACATTTGCGGAAGTCTGATTTTAGGTGTTTCTGAAAGGGCGGCTAATGTTTTTGCAATAGTAAACTCATAATACATACTGGAAAACGATTTGAATTCTTCTAAAGAAGCGGGAATTAAGATTAAAACGCTCGGTTCAGAAAAACGACTGGCACGATTAATTCGATTATGTCTGTGAATTCTTCCTAATCTTTGCAAGAGCAAATCGATCGGGGCGATGTCCGTTACTAAGTAGTCGAAATCGATATCTAAGCTTTGTTCCGCTACTTGCGTGGCAATTAGAATTCCTCTTTTAGGTCTTGATCGTTTTTCATTGGAATTTTCAGGACCAAATAGTGATTCAATTTCTTGTTCAATGCTCTTTCTGTCCTTAAATTTGAATCTGGAATGGAAAAGTTTTAAGTAGAATGTATCACTTGTTTGAGTTTTATAATCCTTTAAATAGGAATATACTTGCTGGGCTTTTTGTATCGTATTGCAAATCCACAGAACATTACCCTCATTTTGGATCGATTCTAATATTTTATTGGCAATTTCAGAAATATTTCCTTTCTCGTGGGTTGCAAATTGAATCGAAATGATCTCTTCTTTTCTGGTTTGGATATTTGAATGCTCTAAGAGATTTTCGGAATCTTTTTCGATATAACTTATTAACGGGTATTTGTCTCTTTGGAAGATTAATTTCTTGGTAGAATAGGCACATAAAAGTCTCTCTTTCATGGAGGAAGGAAGAGTTGCGGATAAAAGGATTACGTTAGCTCGTAGAGAGGCGCACCATTCTAGTAACCTTTCTATAATGGGAAGCATAAAAGAATCGTATGCATGAACTTCGTCTATGATCAGGGTTTTGCCGGAAAGACCGAACAGTTTTACAAAACCATGTTTTACGTTTAGTGCGGCTAACATTGCCTGGTCGATCGTGCCAACTCCGTAAGGAGCTAATAAGGTTCTTTTTTTTGAAAAGAACCATTCGGACAGTTCCGATTCTGCTGTATTCTCGATGTTATTTTTTGAACTGCCGTATTTCCCGTCCTCTTTTACTTCTCGATTTAACCAAGCTGTTCCATGAGCAAGGATCGCCTTTTGATTCACTTTTAAGTTATGAATTAGAAATCGATTTACCCGATTGGAAATTTGGTTTGCCGAACCTTGGGTAGGTAATCCAAAAAAGAATCCTTTATTATAACCTTTTGAATGTGCAAATAAGGCGGATTCCGTTTTGCCTTCTCCGGTCGGAGCCTCTATGATGAGTAGGTAAGGTTTGCCGGTAAAATTTATACTTTCAATTGTTTTCTGAAGAGGTCTTGGCGTTTTAATTTCGGGAAATAATTCCTGAAATCGCATGAAGGGTTTTTGTATTTTCGAAATTAAATCAAATTCGGATAAGGCTTCTTTTGCCTTTTCTTTAGCATTATGAAAATATACTTTCGGATCTAAACTAATGTTGCAATAGGTGAAATGAGAACTATCGGAACCGACCCAATCGCATACTGAGACAAAACCTGCAAAGAAACGTAGATCCGAAGCGGAGATTTTTTCGATCGTCTTTATTTCCGCCTTATAATCCGTAATAGCATCAAGTACATATTTGATAATTTCACTTCGAAAGTAATGAATTCTATTTTGTGAAATTTCGAGACCCTGATTCGGATTAAATTTTGGTTCGTTATAGGAATCTTTGGAATAATTTTCATAATTAAGTATTAAGCTTCCATGATGCCAACAAGAGGATTTCCATAAGTTTTGAAATGTTTCGTTAAATAAAATACCTTCTTTATTAGGATATTCTGTCTCCATTCTATTTAGGATCCATTCTCCCCCAAATGCTCCGTGATCAAAATGCTTGTTAAAAGCTCCGGAATATTGGATATTAGCCTCTTTGGCGATCTCTGGGATTTTATTTTGAAAGCCTAAACTTGCCTTTCCGATGTCGTGAAGAGCGGTTGCAAGTCCAAATGTTTGTAGAGAATACTCGTTCCATCCAAATAGATCGGTGAATATTCTACGAAGTTGCTTATCCGCTTCTAACCAGATCCAGGCCACGGCCGCTACATCCAGCATATGGTAAACCAAAGGATGCCAGGTCAACTTGCCGAATTCGTCCTTATTTGCCTTTCCCCAGAGATGTAGATATGGCCGTGTTTCACTCATATTTGCATCATACCCCCATCCCCGGACAAATCATTCGATCAGCTCCCGTAATTCTTCCCTGCTGATAAGCGATTCTTTCCCACTCTTACTCTTGCCGGAATCTAAAAGAGAGGCAAATAATTGGCGCTTCTTTTCCTGCAATTCAAGTACCCGTTCCTCTAGGCTGTTTTCCGAATAGAGCTTGTAGACAAATACGGGTTGCGTTTGCCCGAAGCGGTGGGCTCGATCGCTGGCCTGATTTTCCACGGCAGGGTTCCACCAGGGATCTAGATGGAAAACGGTATCTGCCTTGGTGAGTGTAAGAGAAACTCCACCCGCTTGTAGGCTGATTAGGAAAAACCGCTTCTCTCCATTTTGGAATCGTTTCACATAAGCGGCCCGCTTGGTCTGCGAAGTCTTTCCGTCTAGATAAAAATAACCGATCTTCCATTTGTCTAAGGCCGATCTGACGATAGACAAAGTGTCTGTGAACTGGCTGAATACGAGTGCGGATGACGTTTCGGGAAGTTCTTCTCGAATCATAGTAAGAAAGCGGTGAATTTTTCCCGATTGGAACGGATCGACTTTTTCCATTCCGATATCCGGATGACTGGCCAATCTTCTTAGCTTCATAAGCTGAGGAAGAAGTTCGAAAATATAATTCGGTCCGGCTTGGTTCAGGATTTCGATCGCTTCTTTTCGGGCTTTCTCGTATAGTCTTTCTTGGCGTTTTTCCATCGGAGCCGGTATGCGAATTTCCGTCTTGGGGGGAAGGTCATGCAAGACCTCCGATTTTCTTCTTCGGAGTAGAAATTTTCCGGTACGCCTTTGCAGTTCTTCTATATCTTTCGGGACCTCGGGAGAAAAATTCCTTTGGAAAGAGCGTAGATTTCCCAAGAGTCCGGGAAAGGCAAGATCGAACAAAGCCCAAAATTCGTCTAAATGGTTTTCCATCGGAGTTCCCGTTAAGCAAAATAAGGAATCCGTTTTGATTTTGCGCACTGCTTTGGCGGAATCTGTGGAGGTATTTTTTACGTTTTGGGCTTCGTCTAAGATCGTAGCGTTGTACTTATATTTTTGAAAGATCTCAATGTCTCTATTCAAGGTTTGATAGGTAGTGAGAACGATTCCGGAACCGGGAAGTTTATACTTTTTCCGAGCGAGTCCGTGCCATACTTGCAAGCGGATTTCCGATAAGAATTTCCTACATTCTTCTTCCCAAACCGCGATAGCGGCTAATGGTACTATTATGAGAATTTTAGCCTTAGGGGTGCTTTCGAAAACTCTGGAAAAGAAGGCGAGGCATTGGATTGTCTTGCCCAGACCCATTTCGTCCGCTAATATCCCGCCGATTTTTAAGGAGTAAAGTTGTAATAGAAATTGAGCTCCTTTCTTTTGATAGTCCCTTAAGTTTCCTCGAAAACCCGGTCCAGACGAGAATTTCGCGAAAATTTGATCGGTCGCCCCTGGAGATTCCGAAAGGGTCTTTTTGATTTTTTGCAGAGTCTTGATCTCTCTCAGATCGGAAAAGGACTCTAAGGCTATCGCTTGGCCCTTATTGAATCGGTTTGCGTTCCCATTCTTATCCAGTTGTATACCGGCACTATCTAGTCCTTTGTCTAAGGATTCGAGTCCTAAATTTTTCAAATCGATCCAGCCTGCTTTTTGCAAGCGTATGAATTTAGAGCCGGCTTTCCAAGCGGCATAAACTGCCGCGCTTTCGAACGAATTTAATCCTTTGACTCGCACTTCGCCGTCGAACCAATCGATTCCGGAGGATTGCTTGATTTGAAAATCGGCCTTTCGATGGATCCGAAGTCCTTCTAAGTCCGGATGGAGGCGAAGAATTACGTTTTTCTTAAGGATCTCCGGAAGAATTTCCGTAAAGAAGCCGGATACTTTTTTATGTGAGATTTTAAATTCCCCGGTTATACGGGAGTATTTAAGAGGGAGATCGAGCAATAAAAGAGCCTTTTCTTTCTTCACTACGCGTTTTACTACGATTCCACTCGGATGATCGGAATAAGCCGTTCTCGCATAAGCATACGCCCAAGCTCGACCGATACTAAATTCATATAAATTTGCTTCCTTTGTAAGAGAGTTATTGCTCCTTTTCTTTGGAAGCGGAGACAAATCCCTTTTGTATTTTGCATAAACAATTCCGATTCTACCTTGTATGCCTAATTCTTGCGACTCGTTAGAAAACGGCTCTAAGAATAGACATAGCGCCGGTCCAGCTCTGTGGACTTCCGGAATCAACTCTACACCTTTTACACCGGTCGACTTCAATAGATTCTTATATTTTACTAAACGAGACCCTGGAATGTCTTTTGTTCCTACTTTTTGGAATAGTCTTGCCTGTTCGAGATTCGGACCGTCATAGTAAATAGGGGTTTGATCATCGGAATTCTCCCCGAGAGGAATGATTTGCGGGATCCGGTCAGTATTAGGAGAAGGATTTTGCCAAACAAATTTTTGCGAATAACTGTTTTCACTCGGAATTTCTTTCGAGTCTCTTTCTATAAGAATTTTATAAAGTCCGTTCTCATCTCGATCGAGTTTGAGTCGTATAGGAATTTCCCCTGCAAAGTATGCCGACCTACCGTCATTTGTGTAAATGCGAAGAGGCGGTTCGCAAGCCCCCCAGATACGAGCGTCTTTGAGGTTGGAAATTCGATATCTTCCTCCATAAGAATAATATAAGATTCTTTCTATCGTCGATCTTTGCCCGTCCGGGAACAAATTGCGAAATTTGTACGGATTCGAATGACTCTTTAAAAGTTGTAAAATCGGGTAGGCGCGACCATTTTCGGTTATTCCGCCGAATTCGCAAAAATATCCATCCGGCATTAGGAAAGCGGCAAGTTGCAATTGTTGAGTCATTCTGATTTTCCCATTTTTACCGTAGGATACCCTTCGTTCCGCCTTTGGACTATTATAATTGGGATATATCATGCTAAATACAGTATATTCTCTGTAGGCTCGAAGCGGGATTTTACATGCAGCCTGAAATATTCAAACATTAGCAAAGAATGGAGTAGTAACATTCGATTTTAAATAAAATTGAAAAGAAAAAAATCCTTCAAGTAGAATTTAGATAATTTAAGTTCCGAGAATATTATGAATTTTACCCTTATAATGAAGGAATGCCTATAAAGTTCCATTGGCCTAACTGCGAATTTAGAGCCATTTAGAATGCTAAAAATCCTTCGCGGCTCCCTACAGCGGGGAACAAATGCCCACTTTCGCTGGAAATAGTGGCGTTAATGTCAAGCGGCGCAATTGATCGAATTCGACTCCGCATCCGAGCGAAACTGAAAATATTTTAGAAAAAGATGATAGATATGCGCCTATTTCAGGAAGGGAACCATTTTCTGGTAGAGTAGCATCGAATAGCGATTTGCGTCCTCTTTTTGCAAGTGTATCCCATCAGCCGTTTTGTACGTTTCGCAATCAGGCATATCTATATATGAGTAAGTGCTTCTCGAAAATACGGAGTAAAATTTTTCTCTAATATCTTTCGCTTTCGGCATTTGGCAAAGCGACTTATCTACGGGCATTTCGAAAAAAACAACTTTGACGCCTTTCTCTTCTAGTTTATCGACGATGATTTTGAGATTCGTAAATTGCTCGTTTGTAAAAGCAATATTCGGAATTTTAGCGTAGTCCTTCGATTGGAGTCGTAATAATTCCTCGAATTTATCATCGGTCTTCTCTGTTAATCGTGCGTTATCGCCCAATGGCTGAAAACTACCGATGTTTCGGTTCGAAAAAATGTTGAAGAACTTGTCACTGATCTTCGTTATTTCGGTTATCAGTTTGCTCGAACCGATTTTTAGTCTGATGTATAAGGCAATAATACCTAAAGGCTGCTTATCCTCACGAAGGGAAATGAAAACTCTTTTCAAGGCGCTTGGGATAGGTGCCGTGACGGACTCCACAAACTTTTTGTCCTGGGTGCGCGTAATTACATTCATTTCTACGAGGATCATCTTGGGGGCGATGTCTTTTTTTTGCAATATCCCCAAACCTTCATAGATGCTCATTCCGGAAAAAGCCAAATTAGTGACATTAGGTAAAAGGTCCATATTCAGATAAGTAGATAATGACGAGCCTACGATTATGGTTTCGTGCTCTTTTGGCGAATATAGAAAATTTTCAGCTTTTATAATGTTATCTTGCTGGGGATACTGGGCGACCGACCAATTAGGTCTACAGAGGTGTACAAAAGTATCATACGATAGGAAGAGGAAAAGCGAAAATAGGAATGATTGGTATATGATTTTATTCTTCATTAAAATTGAAAATAAATAAAAGAGCCGGGAAAACCGCGGTTTACGATGATTAAAAAAACCATCGTACCGAAGGCGATAAATTGAAAATTCTCGAACATTTGATTTCCAGCCCTTCGCATCAGATAATGCATATGATATAGAATCACCGGAGACGAATAGACAACTATGCTTATTATTAAGTCATAACTATTCGGTAAAGACCAATTACGCGATAATGCTTGGAAAAGCCTTGTCGCATCGTTGATATCCGGCAATTGGAAAAAAATCCAAGCAAACGTTACAAAGAAGAAGACTATAAGACCATAAGATATCTTGTATATTCTGCAATTTTGACGGATGGAATCCAGATTGAATGCCCTTTCTATTGTTAAAGCCGCACCGTGGACTAAACCCCAAAGAGCATAGCTCCAGGCGGCTCCATGCCATAACCCTCCGATAAACATGGTCAGCATAAGATTCAGGTAAGTTCTCCAGCGTCCCTTTCGATTACCGCCCAGCGGAATGTATAAGTATTCCATTAAGAACGATGACAGTGAAATATGCCAACGCTTCCAGAATTCTTTAAACGACGTGGAGATATAAGGAAATAGAAAGTTCACCTTTAAGTCGTAGCCAAAAAGCTTGGAAATGCCGATCGCGATAGATGAGTATCCTGCAAAATCCGCGAATATTTGAAACGAGTATCCGAACAACAAGCTTAGTAAAGTAAACGACGATTTCGTATCGAAATAAGGGAATTGAATCCAGAATGTAAATTGTCTTAAATTGTCGGCAACTACGGTTTTCAAGAAATATCCTATAATAATAGCTCTGAAGCTTTCCTCCCATTTAATCGAGGTGAATTTTTTCCTATCAATCTGATAAAGGAAATCATGAGCTTTTACGATCGGGCCAGCGACTAACTGCGGGAAAAAAGAGATGAAGAATATTACGTTACTGAAATGATTTTTGAAAGTCTTTTCTACGACTTCCTGTCGAGGAAAGTATTTTTGAGAATAGACATCAATTAATAAGCTTATTCCCTGGAACGTGAAGAATGAGATTCCGACAGGGAGGGGGATTGAGATTAAAAACTTACCGAGCGAAGTATCGTCTATAAAAAAGGTTTTCGCCAATAAGCCGCTATACTTGAAGAAAATTAATAAGCCTAGATTCGTTAGTACGCCTAAAATCGCTATCTTCTTTCTAATCGATTCTTTGCCATAGGTGATCAAGTAGCTGGTCCCGGCATTTATCGCCGAAGAGGAAAATAATAAGAACACTAGTATGGGGAAGCCGAATGAGTAAAAAATTAAGCTGGAAATTATTATTATTTGGATTTGATATTCGGAGCTAAACGGAGCATAATAAAAAATGAATACGATAACGAGAAAGATTAAGAATTCAATTGAATTAAATAGCATAAAATTTAAAGACAACTATCGGAATTTTTAGTAAACGCTCTGTTCGCGCAGTTGCAATTAGTTCAAAGGAATAAATGAAAAGCTTCTATTATGAAATTTTTTATCTGCACTATGTCAACACACTTTTTAGAGATAGTAGAAGAGTTGTTTTTCTTTAAATGTTTTTTACGCCTTCTTAAATATGACAAATCTTGGCATCTATTCCGGTTATACTGGAATAGTTAATAGTTAGGAATCATGGGCGATTTAAATTCGAAGTTTAAGAATTTCGAAAAAATCGCACAATCCGGATTAGCAAGGAAAAATATATGGCTCTCAAAACATACAAGGGAAGTTGTCACTGCGGAGCAGTGAAATACGAAGCGGATATCGATCTAAGTCAGGGGACCGGCCGATGCAATTGCTCTTTTTGTAGAAAAACTCGAAATTGGTCGACTATCATAAAACCTTCCGCCTTTCGTTTGTTAAGCGGCGAGGAGAATCTCGGATCGTATCGATTTAATACGAACAGCACAACCCATCGATTTTGCAAGAACTGCGGAGTGAGAACATTCTCGAAAGGACACATAGAAGAAATCGGCGGCGATTTTGTGAGCATTTATTTAAGTACGTTAGATTCTGCCGAACCTTCCGAATTGATCGAAGCTCCGCTTTGGTATGCGGACGGTCTAAATAATAATTGGCGAAACCAGCCGACGGAGTTCCGTCATCTTTAATTTGCCGGGCGGAAATCCCTTATCCGACTGAAATGGGATTTCTGCCGTAAAGCGGATTGCAGCTTGATAAAAAGGGAAAAACACGCATGTTATCGATTTTCGCAATGGTCTTCAGAAAGGAAAGACCGTCGGAAATTCTTTAGCGGATCAAAGATCGATTTTTGGATTGACCCGATAATAAAAGCGGCCAAGAATGTAGGGCCTTTTTCCGAGAGAAGCGCCAGCTCGGTTATGTGGCGGTCGTATGCCGACATTTTTGGATCAGTTTAAAAAAACTTTACGTAGCGAGGTGACGTCCTCTCTTTTTCAGGGAGCCTTCGGCGTGGCGGTATTTTGGCTAATCTTGAGATACTTGATCGTAACGGTCGAGACCCCGCATCCAGCATTCGTAATTTTTAATTTCGTTTATACGATTTCAGTGGCCCTTTTTTGCAATTTTAAAATGGTTACAGGGCGTTGGTCCGCGGTTCTTTGGGCCAATCGAGCCTTGAATCTATCTCTGCCCCTTCCGGTATTTTACGGTTATTTTACATACCTGGCTCCCGATTATTTTGCCGCCATGATCGTCTTCGTGATAGCAATCGAATTGCCGGTTTTAGGTCTCGCAAAGAGTCGGTATTTGACTTTATGGTACGCAGTGTATTTTTTCTCCTTTTTGCTTCCTTTGTTTTTCTGGAAGAGGGCCTACTTCGATTCCCATATATCGGCCATTGCGATATTCATGGCTTCGTATGCGTTCATCCATTTTTGGCTCGTTAGGGCTTCCGATAGCGTTAAAAAAATGGGAGAGCAATTAACGAGACATTTGGTTCAAACAAAAAAAAATAAGAGAATTCTAAAACGCCTTCACACAATGCAAGCGGTTGATTTAACTTTGGCCCGCCGTCTTCAAAGGGACACTCTTCCTGATTTAAGAAAATTCGAATCTTCTCCTCTTCGCCTTTCGGCAAGATACCTATCGTTGGAAACGGTCGGGGGTGATTTTTACGATATTGTAGAATTGGAAAACGATAAGATCGGCCTATTTATAGCCGACGTCTCCGGGCATGGAGTTGCTGCTGCCTTGGTGACTATGATGACTAAAGCGGCCTTTCGCAATCATTATAGGGATCAGGAAGATCCTGCGTTCCTTCTGAAGATCGTGAACGAGTCCTTATACGGAATGCTGGAGAATCAAGGAATGTATGTAACCGCCTTTTACTGCATTCTGAATGCAGAAGGAACTCTTACTTATTCCAGCGCTGGACATCCAGCTTCATTGCTCGTGAGGAAAAGCGAGAACCGAATTTATGAATTGATTACGGAAAACACTTTTTTCCTCGGCGTGGAGCCGGACTGGAAATATTGCTCCAGCTCGATTCGTTTGCAATTCGAAGATCGATTGTTTTTATACACCGACGGACTTGTGGAGGCTAAGAATCGCTTGGGTCAATTTTACGGAGAGGGACGGTTATTCGAACTTTTATTAAAGAAAACGAATCTTTTTCCGAATGAATTCTTGGAAACTCTATTATCCGATCTCCAAGAATTTCAAAACGGCCGACATGCGGAAGACGATATCGCGTTACTTTGTATGGACTATTTACGAAGATACGATAGTAAGTGAATTGTTATTAGCGCTAGGATCGAATTGCGTATTTGATCTCCACGCAATCAAAGAAGGAATTGTTTGCCGTCGTCGATTCATTCGTCGTAATATGATTTTGCAGGAGTCTATAACTTATGGAATTAAAATGTTTAAAATCGGAAACTAGGGAAAATATCCTGATAGTCAAGTTGAATCGTCCGGAGAAGAACAACGCCCTCAATATTCGAATTAGGGACGAGTTGGAATTTGTGTTTAACTCAAGCGGAGATAGAGAGGATATTCGAGCCATTATTTTGACTGCCGAAGGCAAGAATTTTTCCAGCGGGTACGATTTGGAGGAAGTTGTTCAGACTCGATTGGAGTCCTTTCGTCATAGAATTTTAGAATATCATTATGCGATTTATAGTTTTCCCAAACCGGTGATAACGATTTTAAAGGGATTTGCTTCGGCGGGGGGTTTTGATCTGGCGTTATGCGGTGATTATATCATTTCGGAGAAGAAAGCGCTGCTATTTCGCCCTGAAATCCGATTCGGCGCACCTCCACTTTTAACTACTTTGACTCGAAAAGTAGGTCCTTCCAAAGCCTTGGCCTTGACTTTAAAGGGAGATCCGATTCGATCGTCCCAATTACTTTCCCTAGGAATCGTGGACGAAATATATGAAGGGAGCGATATTTTAGAGCATGCCTTGAAAATTGCGGTAAAAATATCCCAATGGAATCAAAAGCTAACGAAAATCTTGAAAAGTATTTCAAATAATTATTATATAGGTGATTTATATTCGAATTTCAAAAAGGAGTTCGACGAGTTTGCCCATTTTTTGGATGATCCTGCGTTTCTATTGCGAGTCCAGGAATATGCGAAATCGGTTAAGCAAAACGCTTAACCGTCCTTTTTGACGAGCCAAGCTCCTAAAACCAAAAGACTTAATCCTATGATTTTGGTTATTGAGATCGGCTTTTCGGGGAAACCGAGAATTCCGTATCGTTCAAGGACAACTGACATAGTTACCTGTCCGACTAGAAAAAGAGCGATCCAACTAGTCGCCCCCAATTTTGGAGCGAATACTAGAGCGGAGGTTACTACAAGGTACGCCCAATAATCCTCCCGTCCAAATCCACCAAGGGTTTTTATTGATCGCTTCGGATAGAAAAGAGACCGATTTGGTTTCCCCTAAAAATACCACAAATACGAATAACGCAAGAGTCCCTATAAAAAAAGAAATCGTAGATGCCATCCAAGGGCTTTGAACGCTTTTTCCAAGCATGGAGTTAATGCCCGGTTGCATCGACATCGCGATTCCGGACAAAAGTGCGAAGAAGACGGGAATGAATAGATTCATATATGACAAGTCTTGCATTTCGGTTTTCCGAGCCACCTTTTCCCGAAAGAAGGAAAATTAATTTTCTAAATGAACGGCTTCGTACTTTAACGATTTTTGTTATGCGCTTGTTGCGGGTTGGGGAATTGAGAAGGTAAAGGTTGTTCCGATTTCTAGATTCGACTGAACCGAAATTCTTCCTTGATACGCCTGGATTATGCTGTGGACTAAGGACAAGCCTAAACCGGTGCCGACTTCGTTCTTGGTTCCATATCTCGTAGATTTAACGTCCGTCGAAAATAAATGAGGAATCATATCCTGGGGGATCCCAACTCCGGTATCGCGTACGATAAATTCCACTGAATCGGATTTTCGAGAGAATTCGATTTCGATGCGTCCGCCCTCTCTACAGAACTTGATTGCATTCGAGACAAGATTCGTAAAAATTGCCGCTAATAAAGTCTTATCCATTATAATTTCTGCATTTTCCGGAATTCTGTTTTCGATCGTTATATTCTTAAATTTCGCCTGACTCCAAAATTTGCTGAGCACTTGATCGATTTCGGGATTTAAATCGATCGGGACATTATCTAAAGGAAACGATCCGGATCGCAATCGATTCAAGTCGAGTAACGTGGAGATCATTTCGAGAGATTGTGTGGAAATTTTTTCGATCCGTTCCAGCCAATCCAATATGGATCGATCATCCATTGCATCGTATTCGCTTCGAATCAATTGCAAGACTCCGATGATATTCGCCAAGGGCGATCGCAGATCGTGTGTGACAAGCGAGATGAACGTGTCCTTTAGAGCGTTTGCTTCCTCCGCAATTCTCTTTGCGTCCCGTAATTCCTTTGTCCTCTCCGCTACTTTAAGCTCTAACGACTTTTGCAGTTCTTCCAATCTGACAAAGGCGTTCGAGAATCGTATAGAAAGCATCGTCGTTTGAGAGAATAGGAAAGCAAGTAATCCCCAGTTCGCAAGGTATCCGGACTTAATCCAGAGAGCTTGAGTGAAGATATCGTTGAATGTCGTCAGGAATAAAATGAAACTCCCGAGTAAAAATAAGAGAGATCCCTCTCTTTTTCTTACGAGCGTCATGATCATTATGTAAACGAGATACGGGGTGAGAAGAACTACGATACCTTGAAAGATTTGTATCCACCACATGTACTTCGCGGAGGGCAGAATCACCACGATTCCCGCAAATATCAACGATATCAGAAATGTTCCCCGCAGTGCATACGAATGAAATTCTTTCGGGAAAATACTGGCTAAAAAATAAGAGAAGAGCGGGATTGCGATAATGAAGCTGAGAATATCCACCTTATGAATGTAAATCCAGTATTCATCCGGAAGCCTTTCATATATGAATACCGATCCTGTGAAGAAGGTTCTCACGCTTACGTCGATGCAAAATAATCCGAACCATAGCGCCGAGCGATCTATTCGTCTCATCAGATAAAGAATTAAATGATAAAGCCCCATCAGAAAGGTGGAGCCGAAAACGAGCCATCCAAGCGAAGCTTCCGATTTCTTTGACTCGAAGATCGGTAGTATTCTGCCTATTTGAATCGATTTTCTAAGTCCGCCGGTGACATGATAAAAATTGGAAACCTGGAATCGGATTCTAAGTTCGGTTACTCCGTCCGGTAGAAATACGATCGGATGTTTGTAGGAGGGGATCATCTCTTCTTTTCTCGAGCCTACTTTTCCGTTTTCCAATAATAGTTTACCGTTTGCGAAAACTCGGTAAGCGGTTGAGACGTCGTTAATCTGGAGGGCCAAATTCTGAATCGGTCTATCCAATAGAATTTTAAGATCGTACGTTCCGGTGCCTTCTCCTCCGTGCTCCTTATCTAGAACACGGAAACGATTCCAGGAACCGGGAACTTTTAAGTATCCTCGAATTCGATTCGGATCGAGGTTATCCGCATCAATCAGCCCATCCGAAAATTCCCAGTCTCCGTCTAGAGCAAGCAAAGGATGAGTTTCGGGGTTCCAGCCTCTTAAATCCAAAACTCCACGGGTAGCTTTCGGGGAATAAGCGAAGTCCGAGCCTTGGGTGCAGCCGCCGAGAATCTCTAAGCAAAGAAGTAAAGTTATGGGGAGAAGCGGCCGCATGGTATTAATGCCAGATTTTATTAAGGCAAATTCTATGGAAGGAAAACCGAACCGACACTCTCTTCATATTTGTCAAAGGAAGATATCCGCGGATTTTTCTTGGTAGAAGTTTGTAATCGGAATGGCGCCTGTATAGAAAATTTTTTTTCGATCGAATTCTTCTCACAAGCTTCCAGCTTTCATGCGGTTTATATGTGAATTTAAAGTCCTTTTAATGACCCAAATTATCGTAAATTAAAGCCGGGATGTATCTACGAAGAGTCCTTTTAACGTTTCGAAGATACCGTTTCTTGGAATTTAAATCGACGCCAAGATCGGCTTATTCGTTCGAGTTATGTCGAATTGAAAAACTATCTGATCGTAACCGGAGTTCAATTTCACGGTTTCTTGAAATTGAAAGGGTAAATCGAGTTCCTTCCGACTAAAAAGCTTCGATTTCGAACAAAGTTCTCGAGGATTTTATTATCCGATTTCAGAGCGATAGGGGACCATAGTTCTTCTTTCCGTTTTCAGCATTAAATATGACAGGCGAACCTTTCTTAATTTTGTTGTATGGGTCCGATATCTATGGAATGTTCGCAAAATATCGCTGTCGGGTGATCGGGGAACTCTTCGAAGGCATAAGGGTCCAAGGCACTAGCAGAAAGCGATTTATAGACTAACATCTATGAGCATCGATTTCCCTCCGTTTCTTGAATAAATCGAAATAGAGAATCGTCTTCTCGTGACGGAGAAGGCGGCGCAATCGAAGGCTCTCTGAAAAAGAGAAACAAGGTCTGAATGACATATATTAGAGAACCGGAAATTACTATAATGAATATTTCCATGTATCGACTTTATCAGCAGGAGATCTCCGGGACGAGATTCAAAAAGGCGGAGGAGGTGACTGCCTGGATGGGAGCATTGCAGGCGCAAGATCGTCCGCAGGCGAAATTGGCAATCCGTCTAAGAGGAGAGGGAATTCGGGACGCCGACGTAGAGACCGCAATTTTAAAAAAGAAAATCGTTAGAACGTGGTCTCTGCGAGGAACATTGCATTTTCTTTCCGCCGCCGATATTCATTGGATCGTATCTCTCTTGGGGCCTAAAATAGTGGCCGGTTTGGCGGGTCAACATAGAAAACTCGAACTGGATTTATCTACTTTTAATAAATCTAATACGATTTTATCTAAGATTTTGCGGAACGGAGAGCAGTTGACTCGTAAGGAGTTATTCGAGGAATTCGAGAAAAAAGGGATTTCGGTGGAAGGGATTCGCGGAGCGCATTTATTATACCAAGCCGCATTGACCGGTCTAATTTGCCAGGGCCCGATGAAGGGAAGACAGGAGACGTTCGTCTTGCTCCAGGAATGGATTCCAAAACGAAAAGGTCTGGATCGCGAAGAGGCATTGAGCGCATTAGCGAAGCGATATTTTACCGGCCATGGTCCGGCTACGATCCAGGATTTTATCTGGTGGGCCGGACTAACTTTGAATGAAGGCAAGATAGGTCTCGCCTCGGTTCAATCCGAACTTTCTAAAGTTAGAATTAATGATAAGGATTATTGGTCTCCTTCGTTTGAATATACTAATAATATAATAAATCGAAGAATTTACCTTCTCCCGGGCTTCGACGAATTTCTTTTGGGTTACGAAGATAGAAGTTTTTGTGTCCCATCGCAATTCAACTCGCGTGTCGTCTCCAACAACGGCTTTTTCTATCCCATAATATTGCTGGATGGACAAGCGATTGGAACCTGGAAGCGCATCATGAAAAAGGATTCGAATTCGATCGAAACGAATCTTTTCTTTCCTCTCGATAAACCCCTAACCCGGATTCTGAGGAGTGAAATTGAAAGATATCGGGATTTCTATTTTTGAATGGAAGCCGGAAGATTCTTTTTTGCATTCCGGAAACGAATGCGAATCCATTATGTTATGTCTTGGCGGATTTATGATTTATTCTCGAAAGCTCTTAAAGCGAAATGAAATCCCGTTTGAGATTCTTCATTGATTTGAGATTGGATTTCAGAATGAATGTCCGTCCTCCGCATTCGGGATGGTCAAAAGATTGACTTTTATTTTGATTCCTTCACAAAACATGATTCATAAAGAATTTGATTGAATTCTCCCGGATGCGTAGTCTTATTGCATAGTAGGCGGGAAAATCGCACTGAATGTTCGGTCATTGGCTTTCAAAACTTTTACTTAAAGTATTTGTACTTCTGTTTATCGTGAATTTCGGTTATCAAAAGATAGTCGATAACGAGGCGGTATGCGGAGCCTTAGGCGTGGCGGAAGAACATTGCCCGTATGCGGAACACACTCCCGGTCACGATGGAGAATCGAACCACGTCTGCATTAACTGCCCTTGTAATTTAACTCTCTTCGTATCCTGGGATTTGTACGTAGCCAGAATTTATAGCCGACTATCCGTCCTTTATTACCCGTCTTCGAAGCCGGTCGTTCTTGCCTTCGAACAACCGATTCGCCTATTCCGGCCCCCTCGAACCTTCTTCGCTTAATCATCAGCGAACCGCGGGAGGATCTCTATTTCATTAAATCCTCCCCTAGGAGGTACTATGCGCATACTTATTTTATGGCTTCTCTGTGTCGTCATGCCGGGAAGCGCTTATTCACAGGCGGCTTCACAACCTGGCAGTCCGTCCTGTGCAGGTATAATGGATTTGCGACGCATTACGATTTGCGTCTTAGAAGCGAGTCCCGAATATCGATCCGAACAATTGAAGCTGAAAGAAATTTCCGGACGAAAGCTGGTCGCTTCTTATTTATTCCCATCCAATCCGGTTGCCAGCGCCTATCTTGCCCATCGGAAAGGAACTCCGTCCGAGGGAGGTCCTCTCGGAACCGGACCTGCACCGGTCGCGACGAATTACCAAACTTTGGTGACTCAAGAAATCTATGTCGGCGGTAAAAGAGAAAAGGCTCAACAGGTCGCGGATGAGGAGTATAAAGTGCAGGCGGGCAGGTTGGAAGCCGTACGAAGGAATATGCTTTCACGTACTATTTCGTCCGCTTTAAGATACTCCGGCTTCAAGAGAGAATTCGACGGAACAAAACAACTTTATGAAGTTGCAAAGGATCTACGCGATCTTTCCGCCGCGAGAGCAAACGAGGGAGTCGCCCCCGCGATGGATGTGGATGTCGCAAGAGCGGAGGAGCTCCGTCTATGGAAACTGCTCAAACAAGCGGAAAGAAAAATGGATTCGGCCAAGGGGGAACTTTTAATCCTGCTGAATTTGAATCCCGATGCCAACCTTGAATTAGAGATCACCGGTATCGCGTTGAAAGAATTGCCGAACGATATCGTTAGCTTGGTGAAAATCGCTCTCGCAAATCGGCCCGAGATCGGAGTTTCCGAAGGTGAAATCATTTTAGCCGCCAGACGTTTGGAGCAAACGAAACTGCAAAGAATTCCTAATCTAACGATCGGAGGATTCATCCAGTCGGACGGTTTCAACGAAAAAGTCGCGGGGGCGCAAGTGAGTCTGCCGCTGACTCTTTGGAGAACCTACGAAGGAGAGATTCGAAGCGCTTCTTCCGTGAAGGAACAGGCTCAGGAAAACGCAAGGCTCCAAGAAAGGAACGTTAGGCTGGAAATCGTTCACGCGGTATCTTCCTACTTGGCGCTCAGAACGGAAATAGAACAGTACGATGCGAGTTATTTACGGGATCTTGATAAAGACCTGGACCTCTTGAGGGAGGCTCTTCGTACGGGAAGAATCAAAGTGGTCGATGCTTTAAATTCTCAAAGAATTTTGACCGGTGCAAAGTTGAACTTTATCCTTTCTCGAACCGAATACGCTCTTGCGCAAGTTGAATTGGTCCGTGCGATCGGACTTTCATTCGAGGATAATATCCAGGAAATCAAATAATGAAACGCATCATTCTATCAGCATTACTTATCGCGTTCGTCGTAAGTGGTTCGTATTTTTTATATAAGAAATTTTTAAAATCGAAAACGAAATCGCTTCATTCGGAAATGTCAGATTCGCCGGAACCCGGTGCCGGATCCGTCACTCTGGATAAAGAGCAATTGGATCTATTTCATATTACGACTGTACGAATCGAAAAAAGAAATTTTCGACGAACTATCTCGTTAATCGGAGAAGTCGCGCCCGTCCCGGACCGGATAATCGAAGTCCCAGCCAGAGTTGCCGGTCGCATAGTAACCGTTAAATTCGTGGAGGGATCGCAAGTTTCCAAAGGACAACTATTAGCCGTTTTGGACTCGCCGGATTTAGCTAGACTTCGATCCGCATATAATTCCGCTAAGACTCGGCATTCCGCCGCTTCTCAAAACGTGGATCGGGTTCGCAATTTAGTCTCGATGAAGCTTGCCGCAAAGCAGGAGGAAATCGATGCGGAGGCGAATCTGAAAGTTATTGCCGCCGATTTAAAAGCTTCGGAGGAAAATCTCCGTGCAAACGGACTAGAGCCGGGCGAAGAGACGACCGGTAAATACTACATCCACTCTCCTATTGCCGGGATCGTTTTGAACAGAAACGCGTTACCGGGCGCAATGGTTCCGGGAACTCAGAATTTAGCGACGATTGGGAATATCTCCGAGCTTTGGTTCATGGCAAAGATCTTTGAGGCGGATTTAGGCAAGGTAACGGAAGGCGATAAGGCGGATGTCGTTCTCAACTCTTATCCTGATCTGTTATTCGAAGGCGTTTTGGAACATATTGGAGAACAAGTGGATATCGCTTCGCGAACCGTTCACGCCAGATTAGTTTTTAAGAATAAGGGCAGAAAGGCGAAGATCGGCCTCTTCGGAACGGCGAAAGTCGTAACTGATACGGGAAGCGGGATTTTGGTTCCGGAAAGTTCTATATTCAAAATAAGTAATTCAGATTACGTGTTTATAAGAAAAGATTCCGATACTTATATTCCGAAAATCGTAAGAGTAGCCAATTCGGAAGACGGAATGGTTGAGATTCTGAACGGTCTTGACCCGGGAGAAGAAGTCGTGACTCAAGGAGTCTTCGAATTGAAATCTCTTCTTCTAAAATCATCGTTCGGCGAGGAGGGATAATGGAATTCTTAACCGCCATCGTCCGCTGGAGTCTCCACAACCGTCTTGCAATCATAGTCTTTTCGATACTGCTTTTCGGTATCGGGGTCGATTCTGCGAGGCGATTAAAAATCGATGCCGTTCCGGATATAACAAACGTTCAGGTACAGATTATAACAACCGCACCGGCCTTGTCGACTTTGGAAATCGAACAGTATGTAACTTATCCGATAGAGAGAGCAGTATCAGGAATTCCTAAATTACAAGAAGTACGGTCGGTTTCCAGATACGGCTTTTCGATCGTCACGATCGTTTTCGAAGAAGGAGCGGACTTATATCTGAGTCGCCAACTCGTTAGCGAGAAATTAGTGGACGTATCCAGTCAGATTCCTAAAAACTACGGGGCTCCTCAGATCGGCCCGATCTCTACGGGATTGGGAGAGGTATATCAATTTATTCTAAAGAGTAAAACCCATTCGTTAACCGAACTTACGACTTATTTAAACTGGTTCGTCAACCCCGTTTTGAAGACGGTTCACGGAGTCGTTGAAGTTAATACCTTCGGTGGAAAGGTTAAGCAGTATAGAATCGTCGTCGATATATCGAAAATCGCAGCGTTGGGTTTGGGTGTGAAGGACGTTTCCGATGCGGTGTTAGTCAATAATACTTCGACAGGCGGCGGGTACATCGAAAAAAGTAAGGAGCACCTCGTGATCGGGACGGACGGACTCTTGAAAGGTCGGGAGGACTTTTATAGAATTTCGATCGGAAAAACTCCGGACGGGTTTCCTATTTATCTTTCGTCGGTGGCGAGGGTTGAGGAAGGATACCGTCTCCGTAAAGGAGGAGCAACGATGGAAGGGAAGGGGGAAGTAGTCGGCGCGATCGCTTTAATGTTGGTTAACGAAAATTCTTTGGAAGTAACCGACGGGATTAAGAAAAAGCTGGAGGAAATAAAGAAGACTCTACCTGCAGGGATGGAGATCGAACCCTTTTATGACAGATCCATAATGGTTAAAAATACGATCAATACCGTTTTATGGAATTTGGGGGAAGGTGCATTTCTTGTCATCATCGTCTTATTTTTAATGATCGGCGATCTGCGCTCCGGCTTAGTCATCGCCGTTACGATTCCGTTTGCGATGTTGTTTGCAATCTCCATAATGAGGTTTCGCGATTTACCGGCCAATTTGATGTCGATGGGAGCGATCGATTTCGGACTCATCGTGGACGGTGCCGTCATTTTGGTGGAGAATTCGTTTCGACGATTATTGGAATTAGCCAAGGAAAAGGGTCGAAGACTTACTTTCGAAGAGAGAAGAGAAACGATTCTTACGGCAACGATAGAAGTTAGGAAGGCGACTATTTTCGGAGAGATCATCATCGCAGTAGTTTATCTTCCGATTCTCACCTTATCCGGAACGGAAGGGAAGATGTTTATCCCGATGGCGTTAACGGTTTTGTTTGCGCTCTTAGGCGCGTTCTTTCTAACGTTAACGCTTATACCGGTGTTAGCTTCCTACTTTTTGGATCCTAAAATTCATCAAGAAGAAGAAACGGCGCTCTTCAGAAAAATCAGCCGCATATATAGGCCTTTTTTGGAGAAGGCGATGGGGAATTCAAAACGAGTTATCCTCTCCGCACTGGGAGCTTTTGCTCTGGCCATTATCGGGTTCGTATTCATGGGTGCGGAGTTTATTCCGACCATGGATGAAGGTTCCATACTACTGGAAATATTACGTTTACCTTCCAGTTCTCTGCAGCAATCTTTAGACACTTCCATGAAGATTGAAAAAGCCTTACTGGCAAAATTTCCCGAAATTACAAGCATCGTTTCCAAGACCGGATCGCCTGAGCTCGCAAACGAACCGATGGGGCTGGATAAAACGGATGTGTTTTTGGAATTGAAACCGCGCAAAGAATGGAGGTTCACCAAACAGGAGTTCGAAGAGGAAATTTCCAAAACGGTTTCCGAATCGGTTCCGGAAGTCGCTTTCGGAATTTCTCAGCCGATTCAGATGAGAACGAACGAAATGATTGCTGGGATTCGATCCGATGTGGGGATTAAAATCTTCGGGGAAGAATTAGCAACGTTGAAAGCTCTAGCGGAAAAGATAGCGACGATCTCTAGAGGAGTCGAGGGAGTCGCCGACCTGCGCATCGAACAACTTTCGGGATTGGAGTATTTACGGATTCGTCCTAAACGGGAAGCTATGGCAAGATACGGGTATAACGTAAACGACGTGAATCAAATCGCGGAGTCCTTAGCATCCGGATATCCCGTCGGCATCTTATTCGAAGGGCAGAAACGTTTTGAAATTACGGTCGTTTCCGATTGGAAATTGGAGAATGATTTGGGAAGTCTTCGCGCCCTGCCGGTGGGCACGAAAGGAAAGATCGTGCCTTTCGGGGAGCTTGCCGACGTTTCTATCGAAGACGGTCCTGTCCAGATCAACCATGAAAATCAATATCGATTGGCGCTTGTGCAATTCAACGTAAGAGGGAGCGACATGCTCAGTACGGTACGGAGGGTGGATGATCGCATCAGATCCAAAATCGTTTTCCCTCCGGGCTATCGTTATGAGTTGGGAGGAGAGTTCAAAAAATACAATTCGGCTCGTTCGACTCTTCTGCTTGTCGTTCCGATCACCTTGGTGGTCATTTTCCTTTTTCTATATTTAGCGTTTCGCGAACCTTCTCCGGCGCTATTAATCTTCTTGAACGTTCCTTTTGCGATTACCGGCGGAGTATTTTCTCTTCTGCTAAGGGGGATGCCGTTCAGCATTCCTGCAGGAATAGGATTTATAGCCTTGTTCGGAATCGCGATTTTGAACGGACTCGTCTTGGTCACGTTTGCCAGAGAGGAGGAAATTGATGGGTCAGACTCGGTAACCGCAATCAAAAAAGCGGCGGAGCATCGGTTACGTCCCGTAATCACGACCGCATTACTTGCGTCCATCGGGTTTCTACCGATGGCATTGTCGACTTCGCCGGGAGCGGAAGTGCAACGACCTTTAGCTACGGTAGTGATCGGCGGACTTATCAGCGCAAGTCTTTTAACGTTGATCGTTATTCCGGTCGTATACGCGAGGTTTATTCATAGAGTGAAACGAGGAAAGGGATAGTCGATTTATTCTCGGAAAGAAAAAAGGCGGAGTTTCCTCCGCCTCAGTGATAACTCTAAAAGTACTACGCTGATTAGAAACCGGCGGCTTGTATGGCGCTGAAAGTACAGACTCCTACGTCCGGATTACAATAATAAACTTTGTAATTGAAGTTATTGTCCGTGCTTCTTTGAGTGATCCCTCCGGGAAATCCCAAAGTCGAGCAGGTGGATTTGGAAGTCTTTTCCAGAACTAAAGGAGGCGCACTTTGCAAAGCTCCCAGAGTCGCGTTAAAAAAATCCGTTCCCGAAGCACTGACGCCGCTGTTTCCAATGGTAAAGCTATCGAAACAAACTCCTGTCCAGGATACCGAATCGAGCTGCGTGATTTTCACGACGGATTTGGTTCCATCGGGTGCGGGCGCCGCTAAAATCGACGCTAGCAATCCGCTATAATCCGAATCGTTCGTTTTACCCTTATTGCTACATCCGACGTATCCGAAGGATAAAGCGATGATTAATGTTTTAATTAATATTGATTTCATAATTTTTCCGTTTCAGATCGCGCGATTAGTTAGATCTGGCGTTCCCCTCCGCTGCAGAATACTGTTTCTCATTGGTCGACACACCTGTTTGAAAGCTAAACTGAGCTTGTAGGATAATCGCCTGGTTGTCCAGAGCTTTGGCGCCTCCGGTAGCAGGATTATATCCTAACATGGTGTGAAAGTCATTATAGAAAAGTTGAAGTTTCATCAAATGCTTATCCAAGTAGAGATTTATACCCGCCCAGTAGGAACGATATGCATCGCTCGGATCGATATGATGATCCCGATTGAAGTCACCTTGCAGGTAGTCATATCTGACGACAGGCATGATATAGTATTTCGCAAGAATCGGAACGTTATACCCCAATGTTACATGGTAACCCATCGTATTGTTGGATGCAGGACCGCTCATTTTCGTATACGCTGCGTTTACGTAAATTCCGTTGGAATAGAAAGTCGTATCGTAAGTGTGCGCCACGAGACCCCAACGAGGAGAAGCAGGCGTAGTCGAGTTATTTTGCACCAACGTAGCGTTGCTGGAACCGGGAAGACCGTATGGAATTCCGAATCCAAACCCGTTTGCCGAAGTACCGGTAGTCCCGTTATCCGGAGTACTCTGAGGAGTTACGATGTTAACCGCAGCAGCTCCTCTCGGATAAGCGTCGACTAAGGCGGGAATCGTGGAGGTGGCGATGGTATTGAAACTTGCCGTTTGCCAGCCAGCCGCACCGATGGACCATTTGGTTCTGGATTGGAAGATCTCTTCTCCTTCATGCCAACCGACTTCTTTTCCGACTTGGTTCACGAGACCACCCAGAGGGTTGAAAACTACGCGCCAGATGTAGGTAGGTGCGGTTGTTATCGTTCCTGCATTTCCGTTTCTGGTGTTGAATAAATCGATTTTACGACCTGTTCCGTAGTCGCCGCCAGCACCTCTACCGTTTCCGACATACCCGGTTACGGTGAGCATTTGCGTGTATTTGTCGCCCAAGATTTGTTTCAGAGGGTGAACGTTCAGCATGGCTCCCATATCGAATTGAGGGAGAGCAGCAGTGATCATGGAGCGCTCAATGTTGACTAAGTTCTGAGAGGAAGCGATGTATTCGCGGTTGAACGGAACGTTGAGCTGACCGAGGCTTATACGAGAATTCGCATATTTCGATTGGAGCCAAACGACCGCTTCCTGAACGGCGCCTCTGTTATTCGCTAAGGTTTGGCCCTTAGTCACAACAGTCGTAGTTTGAGTACAAGCCGCGTTCGTACAGGCGGTAGCCGTAGTTGCAGGACTTAATTCCGGTCTAGCGACTAGGTTCTCTAAACGAATATTGACCAAGCCTCCCCACCAATCAGCGCCTTCATACATTGCACCGAGGCGGAGTCGTCTGACGTTCCAGTCGACTGCTTGGAAGTTATCATGGCCGTTGCTGTAGTTGGTGTCCTTCGATCCCGCAATTCCGCGAAATTGAAGTCTTCCGTAGATCGTTAATTTCTCTTTTTGCGGATCTCTTGGGCGGTGAGCGGATTGGTTAGGCACGTCCGTAAAGCCGTAACCCTTTTGAAAATTGTTTTCTTGGGTAAGTCCGTTATCGACTTTGCTCGGGTCAGCATTCGATTTGTCTGCTCCGTTCCCGTTATCTTGGGCCGGTGCGTTCGAGTCGTCTTGGAGCTTGACTCTATTTGCGCCGGGAGCGGCAAAGACTTGCCCGGTTGTTTTATCTACGTATAAGTCTTTTGAAAAAAGATTTCCTGACAAAGGCAGAAGGAATGCCGTTATTGCGATCCTCCTAATAAGCTTATTCATTTCATTTTTCCGTTCGTGTATTTCGGAACTGGCGATTGAATTGCTAATTCATTCCGATATGAATGTTATCCGGAAAAATGGTTACGGCTGCATTACGGAAGGTTTACTTTTTAGTATTATAAAAATATAATTTAGAATTATTTAAATAAAAGAATGGCAGAGGTAGATTTTGAATGTTTCTACCGCATATTGCGAGTTGTCTGTTAAAAGAGGGCGGTTCTTTTGCGTTTTGGGAGACGATATTTTTAGCCCCCTTTTTCGTCGAAGTGATTTTCGTTTTTGGTTCCGAAAGGGCGGAGAAAAGTATTCCAAATTTAAGAAATTGGAATTTATGTGAAAAGATTTAACAATAAATATTAATATAAAATTAAGTATAATAATACTATAACTATACGAGTTCATTGATGTGATGAAAGTGGAGTGCAAATTCCGGAAATTGTACTCTATTCATTTTTCCGGTCTCGGAGAAATCTCGGCCGACTTCCTGAATCGATCGAGGCGATCGGCGGAAATAAATTCTAAGGGCAGGAGCTAACCTATCTTGAAGTCCTATTTCCGGAAAATGGACTTTATTTGTCAAAAAACGACGAAATGAATCTTGATTGGGAATCTATCGAAATGGATCGGCTCCTGAAGGAGAAAGGGGCCGTTTTGCAAAGATTTTGTGTTAACATATCGAGCTCGAAATCTTTATTACGATTATTTCTTATTTATAAATGAACTGGAATTCTTTCAATGTTCTTGACCGGGATTGAAAGTCGAGTGACCTTAGCTGAAGGTCTTTCTTTCGGCTAAGCATCAATGATAAACTTGTTACATTCGAAAATTAATTATAGAAAGTATTCAGTTTTGATAATTCTTCTGAAATTTCTTCTTTTGTTTTTCTTGACTCAAACATACTTACTTTTCCCGTTGAATGCAGAATCTCCTGTCCGAATCGATGACGGGGTTCGCAGCCTGAACGTTAGTACCCATGTGGAATATAGACATCGTGATCGGAAATTCACTTCATGCACGATCGATAATCTCAAAGGTTTGCAGGCTTTCGAGTGGTACTTAAATCCGATCGAAGACGTTTTGCGGGTGAGGCGGACATCCAACGGCGTTTGGTTGCGGTTAACCGTTCGGAACGAGTCGGATGTGCCGTTGGATAGACGAATTCTTTTTAATTCGATTAACGTTCCCAAAGCCGAACTATGCTACCAGTCCGAGAAAGGTGAATTCCGCAGGCTTGAAATAACCGATAATTCCGACGCCTTTTATAACGAGATCGTCTCTCCGCGCCCTAACTTCCGTATTCGCTTTCCTGCAAAAACGCAATACGTGTTATACATTCATTTGGATGCTTATGAAGAATTGACCTACGTAAATTTTCCTTTAACTCTCTTGGACGAGGGGGCCTTTCATGAGATGGTGGTTTGGAAACGTGTTATTTTTTCCGCTATTCTCGGGATTTATTTGTTCGCAGTCGGCTTGAATATCTATTATTCGCGCAAGCTGCAAGCCGGCATATTTCTTTCTCTTGCGGCTTATATGACCGTCTTATTTTTCGGATTCTATTTTCTCCACGGCCGTTCCATTCATTCTTGGATTGGTTGGGAAAACAAAATAAGCTTTTATTCGTACTATCTATTTTTAACCGTATTCTTTCTCTCCCTGTTCGGTTACCTTTTTCATCTTGCTCGATTCTTTGAACTTAAAAACAAGTCGGTTCTCTTTTTTACCATCGGATGCCTATTCAGTTATTCCTTTGTTCTCATACCGCTCGTTAAAAATTTCGCCGAAGAAAGATTCTTCCTCTTAGCCGGAGGTTTCGGGATTTTAGCTTACTATTTCTATCGAGTTCATTCTAATCTGATAGTAAAGAATAGCTTCCAGATACGACTCTATCTACTTTCTTGGCTTTTGTTTATTAGTTGTTTCTTCATTAAAGCCAGTTATCACTTCGATTATGCGCCGTATAATTGGCTCATCGTTTTTTCTTTTTTGATTTTGTATCCGTTGCATGCCGTAGTGACGACCTATTCCTTATCCCGTATAATTTCGGAAGGATTATGGATTTCCCTTCCTGCGAAATCCTTTGTAAGAAAAAGCAAAATCGGCTCGATCGATATCAATCAAACGGTATCGAAATTAAAAGAATTGCTGGAGACGGATAAAATTTTCCTAAAACATTCTTTAAAGGAAGAGCATTTGGCTAGGGAACTGGGAATCGGCGCGCACCAGCTTTCCGAAGTAGTTCGCATGCAATTTCATACGACCTTTCCCAATTTAATTAATTCCTATCGCATCGAAGAGGCAAAGCGATTATTAATCGAAGATCCCGGGATGTCTACGAATGAAGTGCGAATCAAGGCAGGGTATAGCTCTAAATCCGCATTTCATCTGGAGTTTAAAAAGGCGACGAACACAAATCCGAACGCCTTCCGCCGAAAAGCCATTCTTGGTGATAGCAACAGTAGAAAAAATGGACGGGAGATTTCGGTTTGAAATCTCCGGTGTTTAGATAATACCGCTAAAAATTCCTAGCGTTTCTTTGCAGACTTCTTCTTAGCTACGATCTTCTTTTTAGCGACCTTTTTCTTTTTGGCTGGAAGTTTCTTTTTCGCGATTCCCTTTTTCTTCGGCGGAGATTTTTTTATCGGTACTTTCTTTTTAGGGGCAGCCGCCTTTGCCGCTTCCGCCATTGCTTTTCGGAACCAGAAACGAAGATCTTCGTCATCTTCTAAGATTTCCTCGGGAACTTGCCAATAGGACATGCGGACCGGCTTCCCATTTTTGCCGTCGTATGTGAACGGAGACATGCTCGCGGCTTCGTATTCGGCTTGGTTACCCGGACCGACTTTAAAATAAAGGAGATCGTTTACGATCATTCCGAAGATACGATTTCCGGAATAGACTCCATAACCTCCGAACATCGCTTTTACCGTAATTGGACCGCAAACTTTTAAACGATCTTGGGCATATTCTAAAAAAGAACTCATGAGAAATAATTTACCGAAATGACCGATGCACTGGCGAGTAGAAAATTATCTATAAGGGTTATTTCAAGAGCCGATATCGGGTTTCGATTCGACCCTTTTTCGATCTAGGAGTTCACTCAGAGAGTTGCTTTCAATTTTCCGAATACCGAAAATCCGTTTATTTCCTCTCCGAAAGACAGAACGTTCGTAGGGCAGTTGACTACGCACGCCGAGCATCGGACGCATTGAACGCTGTCCATCGGGCGTCCACGATTAGCGTAACTCATAACGTCGATTCCTTGATGGCAGACCTTCGTACAGATATTACAGGAAATGCAGCGTTTCTTTTCCGAGAAAATTCTAAAGCGACTGAATCTCGCATAGATATGCATCAGTCCCGCTAAAGGGCAGAACATTCTGCACCAAATTCTGCCCGAGAGAAAGAAATAAGCGCCCAGGCCGATGACGCCGGCTAGGCTGATATCCACGATTGCGTCATAGATTCGCTTAACGGAATCCGCACCTAAAGACAGGAACCAAAGCGGCGAAATAAAGCTTCCTAACAATTTAGCCGTTGTTAAAAGAATCGCCGCGAGTAGAACCCACTGACCGGAATGCTCTAATCGGTACGCCCATTTTCCGTGAGGCATTTTCGTTCGGGTTTCGTCTCCTAACGTTTCCGCTAGGCCACCACAAGAACAAATCCAACCGCAGTAAGCTCCTTTACCGTAACGGAACACCAAGTATGGAATGACTCCGAAGCTGAGTACGAGGCCGTAAATCAACCAAAAGGCCGTGATTCCACCGTCGTAAAGAACTCCCATATTCAATGGCCAAGCAAGGATCAAACCGTAAGCCTTCCAATAGGCGCCACCGGGGAATACTTGAGTTAATAAAAATCCGTCGGAGGAACCGAGCAGTCCCAATTCTCCTAACCAGGGCAAAATAATTTCCGGCATTAGGAAGAGAGGAAAAACCTGTACAAGAATTAAAGTCCAGGTTTGGGTTTTAATATATTTCGTCGGGCGAACTCTCATTCTTCGAATTCCAAACACGGTGATCGTGAGGGAATACAGTAAAGTATAATGAAAGCCGGGATACTTGTTTAAAAGAAACCACCCGAAGTATTTACTTCCTACATACGCGCTAATAAAATATACGGCGGCAAACGATAGATAAGTGGTCCTGAATAAATTCCAATTCCATCCGACGGAAATTGATTTCTTCCTTCCGCTTCCGAGCCATGCGGCTGAGAAAAAGACGAAGCCGATTAACCCTGCTCCCGCCGCCCAGGAATACCATTCGATTCCGTAGAAGGCGGCTTTGCCGAAATAAACGAGAAACGAAAAGGAGATCATCGCGAAAAATCCCGACCATTCGCGGACGGAACGAACGTTTTGAATAGCCAGTCCGATTTTCCGCAAAAAAGAAATCGGAGGTTCGGAACCGATCAAAATCAGTGATGAATCCGCAGGCACTTTCGTTTCGGAATTTTTACGAAAGAATATTACATTTTTATTTTGTATTTCCTTTACGGACGAGGACGGTAGGAAATCAATTTTTCCTTCGGAAACTTTGGATAAAAACTTAGCCTTATTTTCTTCCTTCGGTCTCACCAACTCCTCTCCGCGATAGGAAAGAGCTACCGATTTAGCTTTTCCTTCCAACGCTAGTGCGGCTTCTATAGCGGAATCTCCGCCCCCGACTACGACGACATCCTGTCCGTTAAAATCGGCCGGATCAATTAGACGGTGAAAGACGTTTTCTCCATCTTCTCCCGGAATCCCTAAACGTCTGCTGTCTCCGGATTTACCGATGGCCAGTACGATATTGAAGCAGCGGAACTTACTCCCGTCTTCGGTAGTAAGTTCAAATCGAGAACCTTCGATTCCGGAAGGGACAATTTTAACGACTTGCTTCCCTTCCAATAAAGGTAAGTCGTAGCCATCCAATGCGGTTTGTAAATCTCGTATAAGACTTTCCTTATATCCGTTATCGATCCGCAATTCCGAGGCGGATAGGAACGTTTCCGGTTCCGCGAAAATCGGTTTACCTTTAGGATAGCTGTGGATCGTATGAAAGGCCTTGTTCCCCTCAAGAATTAGAAATTTTAGTCCTTTTTTTCGGGCTTCGATACCTGCCGAAATCCCGGAAGGGCCTCCTCCGATAATCAATAAATCGTAAACATTCTCCGATTTCGGTTCGGTGTTCGAATCCAGAAATGATACTACTTTTGCGCCGCTATCGGCCGCATACTTTAAGAGCGGAATTCCGGTTAAATCGCCTACGATATAGATGCCGGGAATGGAGCTTCGAAATTCATCTCCGATCAAAGGGTAAGTTTCTACAGGTCCCTGAGGCGCATCTTTGCGAAGCCAATTAAAATATTCGGAACTAAACGGTAAAAGGAGTTTCATTCATAAGCCTATTCTGTAACTACTATTTGGTAAGATATATCCATGATTGATGCCACTCTTTTTCGTTCTTGGCCTACGATTCATCGGGATTGATTCAATAGTTTCATGAGAAAACCTTTCATTTGGAGGCGAAATTTTCTTTCATGCGGAATACTTTATTTTTCGTTTTTCCGATTCTTTCCGTTTTTCTCTTTATTCTTAGCCTGGGAACGATTTCCACGAATTCGCGACTTGCCGATTCTTTCTATAATGCGGATTCTCTTTTTTTTCCGATTCTTTACTCGGAAGTTTTTTTACGGGATGGAATTTTGGGGCTGTATGGATTTACCGATTGGTGCTGGACTCCGTCGCCATATTTCTTTCCCGATGCATTTTTCTACTTCGTGCTCAGGACTGTATTTCTTCTTCGGGAAGTTGGTGCATGGGAATATACCCATCTCTGTTATGCCTTCGTTCAATGGACTTATCTTTTACTAGGAATTCTATTTTTAATTCGGACATTAGGGATCGAAAGAAAGAATCGTAATGCGGATTCTCTTTTTTTGGGAATAGGGTATTTACTCGGTGCTTTATGTATTTTAGAGCAAAGCCGGATTTTCCTTTTTTTACCGGGGTATCATACGGGTGCCTGGGCATCGCTCGGTTGGACTTGGTCCTTCTATTATCTATGGAAACGGTCTCAGAAAAGAATTTATTTTCTGGCGTGTTTGCTATCTGCGTTCGCACTAGGATTAAGCGATTTGTTTTTTCTCCCGGCGTTTCTGATTCCGTTAATTTTTGCGGAAGGAATCGCCATCCTCTTTATAAAAGAGACATGGCGGGCACGGATTCGAAGTTTCGGTAAATGTCTTATTCCGATTCTATTGGCGATGATCGCCGTTAAGTTAGCATATGGTTTATTAGATAAAAATAAAGTAATACTTTTCCCCGGCCTTTATGCTTCCGGGAGAATCGCCTGGAAAACGGTATTCGGTAATCCGGCTCTTTGGTGGAACGGATTTTATGGCGCCTCCGTTTCCGTTTTTATTGCCAATCGTTTCGAATTGATCGCACTCGTTTCGACTTCGGCGCTCTATATTTTGATTCAGAAAAAAAGCCGAGCGCAAATATCCGCCGTTAATCGGATTTTGCCTATTATTCTATTTTCTTCTTTAGGTATGATTGTACCTCTATTTCTCGTTTTTATTCCTGCAATCAACGGTCATGCCACTCAAGGGTCGCCGCCTATCGACCGTTATTTCGGAGAGATGATTCTCGCTGCCCTTGGGAGTTTTGCAGGTCTATTAGGTGTCTCTTCCAACATAAAATTGTATTCTCGAATTTCTTCGTTTTTGTCGTCCATTTTGATGGTCTTCGTTCTATATACGGTTTTGCCGCGTGAAAAAGGAGTCGTTTACTATCCCGAAAGCATCGCGTGCATCGATCGAGAAATTCAAGCTAAAGATTGGCGTAGAGGTCTCGCGAGTTTTTGGGAAAGTCGTCCTTTAAGAATTTTTTCCCGTAATAAGATCGCCGTGGACGATTATTTGGAAGATATGAGCCTTTTCTATTGGCAAAATAGTTTTCGTTGGTTTTTATCGGATCGTCCTTACTCGTTCGCGATTATGAACGGAATCAAAAAGGAATCTTTCGAGACGCATTTCGGTCCGGCCTCCGCAGTGATCCATTGCGGAGACTGGAACGTTTACGAAGTCGGCGATCCGACGGGAACTAAATCCGCTGCGCTGAATTCCTTGAATCGCCGGAAGATCGATTTATGGAAAGCCTCGGTCGGGAAAAAATAGGAGCGCTTTCGTTCTTATCTTCCGGGATCGACCCGGAGAATTTTTCCGGATCCGAAATCCGCCAGATATAGGGATCCTCTTGTATCCCTTCCGAACGTGGAGACAAGTATAGGCCATTTTCCTAATGCGAACGCTTCTTCTACTTTTCCTCCGTCTTTCGGGATGGAGATTGCCCAGAGTCGTCCCGATATGAAATCGCCGAAGACGTATTTTCCGTGTAGATCTCCGATACGATCATTGGTGACGACGTATCCTCCGGTAATGGAACTGCCGTCCTCCCTGCCGTACTCGTAGATAGGATCGGTAAGTCCTGTGCGATCGCAATTTTCCTTAGGCTCGAAACAGTGAAAGCCTTCCGTTTTGTTCCAGCCGTAATTCTTACCCGCTTCGATGATATCTACCTCTTCGAACGCGTCTTGTCCTACATCTGCGAGGATCAATCTACCGGCCGGATCGAAAGAATATCTCCAGGGATTTCTGAGTCCATAGGCGAACGTTTCCGGTTGATAACCTTTGATTCCGACAAACGGATTGTCTTTCGGAACTGCATATTGTTTACCGGGATCCTTCGCGTCTATATCGATCCGTAACATGGATCCTAAGAACGTCATGGGGTTTTGTCCGTTTCCGTTCGGATCGTTCCTCCATCCTCCGTCCCCCCAACCGATATATAATTTACCGTCTCTCCCGAACGCCAATTGTCCCGCATTATGGTTGCCATAAGGCTGGACAAGTTCCATAATTACTCGCTCTTCGGAAAATTTTCCTTTTTTCGGGTCCTTGGGAGAATCAAAAGTCCATTCGGAAATCCTACTGGTATCTTTTCCGTTTTTCTTAATTACATAATTAATATATACTTTCGGTTTTTCGGGGAAGGACGGATGCAACGCTATTCCAAGCAAGCCTTCTTCCGAATCCGTAAGAACGTTGGGAATTTTTAATAAAGTCCCCGAACTCCCGTCTTTAGGATCTAACCATTTAATCGAGCCCGTTTTTTCTAGAACTAGGAAAATATCCGGACCTGGAATCATCAGTAAATCCGTAGTTTGATCGAAACCCTCTCCGATCGTCGTTAAGGAAATGGCGATTTTCTTTCGATTTTCATCCTTCAGCGTAAAGGTCGGTTTAAATCCAGACTCCTTTCCTTCGGCCTGGTATTTGGAAGCGTCTCCGATATTCGCTACCAAGATTCGCCTAAGTTCATCGCAGGAAAATAGGGGAAGAATAGAAACAAGACAGATCAAATACTTTATCGTACGAAACATGGAAATGCTCATTGGCTGCATCTTCGTTTTGAGAAAGAGAAGATCCACCTTTTTTTAAACGGATAAGACTTGATCTTAGAGAACTTCTAAAAAAAGATTTCTCGGGTGAATGATAGTAAAGCCGATTTACGGAAAGTTTTCGAAAGATCGATTTGCCTATGGCTTTTTGTTGTATCGTTTTTTTTGGCTTTATTGGCTGTAAATACGGATCCTGAGTTAGGAAACGTATTTTATAGTTCCGATTCTTTATTCTTTTCCAATTTGTATTCTGAATTTGCTACTCGTAAGAATGAGGGGATCTCGCCTTTTCAGGATTGGACTTGGACTCCGTCTCCTTATTTTTTCCCCGACCTTATCGGCTATTTCATTATACGATCGGTTGTTTCTTGGATCGGCCTGCCTTCAGTAGAATTTGCTCAGATAGGTTACGCGGCATTTCAATGGAGTCTTTTTGTTTTCGGTTCGCGTTTTCTTTTATGTAATATTGATAAAAAATTCGGAAAATCCGTTTCGTCTTCAGTTCTCGCTCTAGGATTCGCCCTGGGTGCACTTCTCCTGCTCTCTCGGCAAAATTTATATCTGTTTATGCCGGGATTTCATGGAGGGTTATGGGCGCTTCTGCCTTGGTCTTGGGGATTTTATTTTAAGTATCGTGAAAAGCTGAGTTCAGCCAATTTTCTATCGGGAACCGTTCTGTCTTTTTTATGCGGTATTTCGGATCCGCTGTATATACCGGCATATACGATTCCTGTAATCGCGGAGAGCGTTTTTAAATTTAGATCGAACGTCTTCGAACCGTTTTCTCTCAAATTAATACGCTTCTTTCAAAATTTTGCGCCGAGCCTGATCGGGATCGTATCATCCATAATTGCTTATCGCTTATTAGCTAGAAGTAAAACGATTTTCTTTCCCTTTCATTATTTTTCAGATGCAATAAATTTTGATACGGTCACGAAAAATCCGCATGAGCTAATCCGTCGGATTTTCGACACTGCCTTGAAACTGATTTCAAACGAGGGAATTTATTTTTCGATTCTAATTATAGGATTACTATATTCTATATTTCATATTCGTTATGGAAGTGGAAAGGGGAAGAGTGAGAAGACTGATTCTATTTTGGTTTTGCTGTTTTTTTCCGGCATGGTCGTTCCGATTTGCTTGATTGCAGTCGGATTACTTCAAGGAATCATAAAGCAGGGAGAACCTGTCAACAGATATTTCGGCGGAATTATCGGTGCAGCCTTCGGAATTTTGGCAGTAGTTTTTTCTTATCGGACAAAACTTTGGAGCTCGATTCTTTCTATTTTAGTTTTTGTCCTATTTGGTCTTTGTATTCTTGCGGCCGTTCGACTAGGTATTTCGACTCGATACTACCCGCCTTGGATAGAATGCCTGGATCGAAACGCCGAAGAGTGGAATTTGAAAAGAGGTATTTCGGGATTTTGGAAGGCATCTCCTGTCCGAAATTTTAGTAAAAAGTCTTTAGTTGTCGATCCGTTCGAAGCGGACTTAAGCGTTACGGTTTGGCAAAATTCATTTCGCTGGTACGATTACGGGGAGCCGTATTCTTTCGCAATTATAGATCCTGTAAGAACGGATTCTGTCGAACGATATTTCGGAAAGCCGGATCGAGTCGTTCGATGTGCCGGGATGTCTATTTTCGTTTTTAATGAAGAACGAAGACTTTCCTCCCGCGCATTTTTGGAAGAGAAACAATCGCAGATCTTGTTATGGAAACGGCTTACGGGAAGATTAAAATAGAAGAACCGGTCTCATGTCATTTTTCGAAGAAAAAGAACCGGAATCACGGTCTGCGAGGAGGAAAATTGGAGCGTATCGGGATCGAACCGATGACCTTCTGAATGCAAATCAGATGCTCTCCCAGCTGAGCTAACGCCCCTTGCATGACCTTGGGCCTGATGTGACTTGAACACATGACCCCACGCTTATCAAGCGTGTGCTCTAACCAACTGAGCTACAGGCCCGGTAAGAGACATGATTTTGTTTTGAGATCGGATGGCAAGGGATTTTTGGATTTGCGACCGTGTTTTTTAAGATATCTTAGGAGGAGACACATTTCTTGCATTTCCCAAAATGCTATTTAAGAGATGAGAATTCCGAATTACGAAATGATAGATTGCAAATGTAAGAAAGTACGTCGATAACAGATGTATCGGGAATTTCACCCAAAGGGACCAGGGTTTTTGCACAATGACGTAACCGATTCCGAGAGTGATAGGGTGGTGTACCAAATAAACGGGCAGACTGGAATCTCTCAAGTATTCCGAGAAACTATTTTTGCCGGCAAAGAAAAACTGAAAAAGGCGAATAAAAAAAGAAACCCAAAGCCATCCGCCTAAACACTTCAAAAAAATGTGAAGAATTCTTCTCCAGTCGCCGGTATAACCGAAGTAAGACCAAAACGGATCTATCTCCTTGATCCAATAAAATCCCTTGAAAACAAATAGCGCCAGGATCCCGAGCAAAAGTATTTCTTTCCCCTCGGTTCTTCCCATTAATATCGTTTTTTCTTTTCCTAGAAAAAAACCGCCGGCCGTGAAGAAGCTGATATCATAAACGAATTGAACGGGTTCGACAGTAAAATACGTAGTATCCTTTAAGAAAAAGTAATTTATTAAGCAGGTCCAAAAAGAGCTCCAAAGTCCTAAAATCAACAAGACTTCCCATCTTTTTTTGGAAGCCGGTTCGATTTCCGCGCCTCCATATCGACTATAAGGAAAAAGATATTGTCCGATCTTAGATAAAATCGGTCGGATAGCTACGTACAGAAACGTATACAAAACCAAATATTGCAAGAACCATAAATGCGAAGGTCGGGGATACTTTTGTAGGAATTCATTCCATAGGAAAACAAAATAGTTTTCCTGATAACCTGCGATAAGAGCGGTGATATAATATTGCATGGGTGCAAAAAGTATGATGCCGCTTATCAACGGAATGATGATTCTGAATCCTCTAAGCCGAATGAAATCGAAAATCCCTTTGGAACGAAACGTTCTTTCGCTGAAATAACCCGATAGAAAAAAGAACAAGGGCATCCGGAAGAGATGAACCCATTCACCGAAGACGTCGAATATCCAAATGCGGTCTATGTTGCGGAGCGGATACTTGATATCTGCAGCGTAAACGATCGCGACGTGAAAGGTCAGCCCGAGAAGAAGGGCAAAAGATCTTAGATTATCTAGATAATCTAACCTCGTCGCACTGCGAGGTTGGAGTTCGGAAACGAGCAAGGATTACACGTCCACCGTATACTTAAATAAAGCCTCTCGAATGTATAAAAGGCTCGGATCGTTTTTGGGTTGTTCCACCAATTTATCTCTCACTAACAGGTTTATCGACGAGACTAAATCTTGATGCTCCAACCCGACTCTCAGGATGGCCCACTTGATAAATGCCCCTAAATGAATTTTATAAAGGCCGCCTTCCTGTTCGCCTCTCGTTTGACTAAAGGCTATTAATGCGGAAGTAACTAGATTTTTGCGATCTGCCTTTAGAAGACTCGTAATCGTTTGATTCGTTTCCCGCAAACGCGACGAGAGCATCTTGACCATCTTCAGTGAAAATGAAGGATTCGTTTGGACCATATTATAAAAAACAGGTTCAGTAATTGCGAAAAGCAGGACATCGGTTTTCGCAATGGCGCGAGCGCTTCGCGGCTTCTTATCCACTAAAGCCATTTCCCCGAACATGTCCCCTTCTTTCAGTTCGATCAAAAGCTTAAACGCTTCTTTGATTTTTTTATGAATGCCGACCTTCCCCGAAAGGATAAGATACATTTGATCTGCAGGTTCGTTCTCATCGAAGATAATCGAGGATTCCGTAAATCGGACTCCGTGTTTTTGGACCATTTCTTCCGAAATTTTCATCTTTTAGAAACGCAAACCTTCTAATTTCTTCTGTAGGGTATCTATAATTGGTTGGGAGCCGCAATCAATAATTGCAAGGGCTAAGGTATAGAACCGGAAATTTCCGTTGACTGGACTCCCTTCCAAGTTAGCTTCTTCAACGTTTTCCCTAAGGAGGGAATCGTGAATACGAAAAAAATCCTCCTCCTCATCGCGGCTATTTTAATTATTCTCGCGGCGGGGATTCTCCTTAAACCTTCACCCATAGAGCCGATCGCATATGATCCCCCTCCGGCTCCAGGAATGATCGGCTTGTTCGCCGAAAATCATCTTTTAAATTCCGCGGAATTGATCGCATTAGGCAAGATTCACGGTCCGGAGGATATAGAGGCAGATTCGGAGGGGAACGTTTATTCTGCCAGCGAAGACGGAAAAGTTTACTTCATTTCTAAAGATGGAGAAATGAAAGCTCATGCATCGACCGGGGGAAGACCTTTGGGGATGAAACTAATTTCTGACGGAACATTGTACGTAGCCGATGCGGTGAAAGGGCTTTTAAAGATCAATCCTAACGGTCGAGTCGAGGTGCTTTCGACCGAAGCGGAAGGAATTCCCTTTAAATTTACGGACGATTTGGATGTTGCGAAGGACGGGACCGTTTACTTCTCGGATGCAAGTTATAAATACGGTGCCCCCGAATATTTGTACGATTTGATGGAAGGAGTTCCTCACGGTCGCCTTTTGAAATACGATCCGAGAACTAAAAAGACGACGGTATTATTGAAGGAAATTTTCTTCGCAAACGGAGTCGCCCTTTCTAAGAACGAAGACTTCGTGGTGTTAAACGAAACATATAAATATAGAATCCATCGCTACTGGTTGAAAGGACCGAAAGCCGGCACTAGCGAGATATGGATAGAGAATCTTCCGGGATTTCCGGACAATATATCTTCGGACGGTAAGGGGACTTTTTATTTGGCTCTGTTTACGGTCAGAAATCCTATGATGGATAACCTACTTCATCCTCGCCCTTGGGCGAAAGTCGTAGTAGCGAAATTGCCTAAATTTCTATGGCCTAAACCGAAGCCGTACGGTTTCGCCGTTTTATTAAACGAAGATGCTCGCGTCTTAGCAAGTTTTCAAGAACCGAGCGGAAATCACCTTAAAGAAATCACTTCGGTGAAGAGAAAGGGGGATTATCTATATCTCGGTAGCCTTCATAACGATAGAATCGGAAAATTCGAACTCCCTCGGGAGTTTCGGTAAATAATAAATAAGGAAAATTGAACATATTATGGATTTAACAATCTCTAAGGATGTCGACGAAATAAGACAAAAGGCTAAAGCTTTTGTGGAAGAGGTGGCAATTCCCGCGGAAGATCATTACGACTACGATCACGGCAGAATGCCCGAAGCGCTAGTGCAAAAATTACGGGAAGAGGCAAAGAAGCGAGGATTATGGACGGCCCATTTACCGAAATCGGAAGGCGGCTTGGGGCTTGACCTGGTCGGGACTGCGTTGGTCTTCAGCGAATTAGGACGTTCTCCGATCGCCCCTTATTTATGTAATTGCGATGCTCCCGATGAAGGGAATATGCATCTTCTGCATTTAGCCGCAAATGAAGAACAAAAGAAAAAGTATTATTATCCTCTCGTAGAGGGAAAAATTCGGTCGGGCTTCGCGATGACCGAACCTCCTCCTGGCGCCGGTTCCGATCCTATGACTCTCACGACGAATGCGGTTAAAGAAGGAGATCATTATATTCTTAACGGTCACAAATGGTACTGCACCGGAGCCAACGGAGCGGCATTCCTGATCGTAATGGCAAAGGTAAATGATAGCTTTCGAAGAACTTCGATGTTCCTGGTTCCTACGGATGCGCCCGGTTACACTATGGTGCAGGAAATCGGCGTTCTCGGATCTCACGGCCCCGGCGGGCATTGCGAACTCAAGTTCGAGAACGTAAAAGTGCACGAATCGCAAGTACTCGGTAAAATTGCGGAAGGGTTTCGACTTTCACAGGAAAGATTGGGTCCAGCTCGTCTAACGCATTGTATGCGATGGATCGGATTATCAAGAAGGTCCTTGGAGATTGCCCGAAGCTATGCGATTAAGCGTGAATTATTCGGAGGTAAACTTTCCGAACAACAGGGAATTCAATGGATGTTCGCCGAGGCGGCATTGGAAATAGAATCCGGATTTTTATTAACCCTTAAAGCTGCCGATATTCTCCGAAAAGGAGGCGATGCTAGACAGGCTATCTCGTTTGCGAAATGGCAAGTGAGCGAAACATTGAATAAATGCGTGGATCGGGCTATTCAAATTTGCGGCTCTCATGGATTCAGCCGCTATTTGAAGTTGGAACTTTTTTATCGCGATGCGAGAGCGGCCAGAATCGCCGATGGGCCGACGGAAACTCATAAGATGGTTATCGGACGAAATTTAATGTCCGGAAAGGAAAGCTTTTAACAGTGAAGGATGCCGAATTAAAGGAAAGATTAGAATCGTATTTAGGTAACAGGCTGAAAGGGAAAGTGGAAATTGCGAATATGATTTCGCTTTCCGGAGGAGCATGTCAGGAAAATTTTTCCGCAGACATTACCGTTGCGGATGGGTCCGATAAGGGTCTTTATCAAACGGTTTATCGAACCGATAAAGGTGCAGCACTGTTAGCGTCCCTCTCTAGAATCGACGAATTTAAAGTGTGCAGAATGGCGTTCGAAGCGGGCGTTAAAACTCCCGAACCGTTTTGGCTTGAATCCGATTCGAGTATTACAGGGAATCCTTTTTACTTTATGAAAAGGATTCAAGGTAAGGCTACCGGCCGCTTTATCGTTAAGGATCCCAGCTTAAATAAAATTCGAAAGCAGCTGACTCAGGAGTTGGCCGAGAACTTAGCGAAAATACATTCCGTTACTCCGGAACAATGCAAGGATGCCGCTCTAAAAACGGTACTTGCATCGGGACACGATTTGAACGATAAGACGGTAGCCAAAAGCTCCGCTAAAAACCTGCGACTACAGTTGGATGGGATGAATGAGCCTTATCCCGCCATGGAAATGATTTTGAACTGGTTGGAAAAAAATCCCCTTCCTAGCGACAAGATCGTTTTGATTCACGGGGATTTTAGGACAGGAAATTTCATGGTAACTCCGGAGGGCTTGCAAGGAATCGTGGATTGGGAATTCGCTCACTGGGGAGATCGACACGAAGATCTTACTTGGCTTTGCATGCGGGACTGGCGGTTCGGAAAATTGAATAAGGAAGCGGGCGGATTCGCGGATAGGCGAGAGTTTTACGAAGCGTACGAGAAGGCGGCAGGCGTGACATTGGACCCTAAGAAAGTAACTTACTGGGAAGTGATGGGCAATTTGCGGTGGGCCATCGGATGCATCGGGCAAGCCGAACGTCATTTATCGGGTAAGGATAAAGGAATCGAACTTGCGGCCATTGGCAGAAGGGCCTGCGAGATGGAATACGAAGCTATGCGCCTTATCGAGGAATCCCTTTCATAGGACATTTTATGCAAGATAAACCTACTAGTACGGAATTATTAGAAGCTATCCAGGACTTTTTGATGAAGGAAGTTCTTCCGGAATTTCGCGATAAAGACTTACTCTCTTACAAAACATTAGTAAGTTGGAATATGTTAGGAGTGGTCTCCCGTGAAATTCGCTCGGGGGAAGAGCTGCTCGATAAGGAACTTTCTCGATTAGCTAAGCTTTTGAAAAAAGACGGAAAATTTCCGTCGACTCTGAACGAAAAAAAGAAACTAGCATCCGTCTGGAATTTCGAGTTGAGAGATATGATTCGAAAAGAAAAGAAAACGATCGATGATCGACCTTACTGGGATCATGTAAAGGAATCCGTGCGGGAAAAGGTGGAAGTAACCAATCCTCGTTTTACTACGGAAGCTTAGGAAATGTCGATAGTCCATGTGGTACGCCATGGCCAGGCGAATTCTCAAGGAGAAGATTACGACTTACTGACTCCCCACGGAAAGCGACAATCGTTTCAATTAGGAAAGTTTATGGCGGAAAGCGGCGATATTCCCGATCGAATCGTCACCGGAACTATGCGTCGCCATAAGGAAACCGCTGATTCTTTTTTGGAGGGCGTAATATCCGTCGTCGGGGAACATTCTCAATTCTCGGAGGGCTTGTTTCGACAAGTCGATGCGGGATGGAACGAATTTAGTCCCGAGCTCTGGGGTTCATATGCGAAGGTTATTTCTTCCAGGAATCCGGATTTTCTCCGATCGCTAACCCAATTTTCGAAAGTCCGGCTAAGGGGTGGAATTCGTTCTGCCGCTTTATTTTTTAAGCTAACCGAAGAGATCCTAAAAACATGGAGGGAAGGAGAAGAAACCCCTTCAGGTATCGAATCGTACCAGGCTTTTGAATCTAGAGTGCTTCGATCTTACGAAACTTGGTTTTCTCCTTCGGATAAGGAAAGGGTTTTCATTTTCACTTCGGGTACGCCTATTTCACTCGTTTTAAAACGAATTTTAAGGCAGGACGAGGATGGGTTTGCTTGGATGCCTTGGATTTGGAATACTTCGGTCAGTACGTTTCGATGGGTTCGAAGCAGGTATTTACCCGTTTCGATCAATAACGTACCTCATTTGCCGGAAAAGAATAATCGGACCCTTTTTTAAAAAATTGCAGTATCGGCAATTTCGTGTTTTGAAGCGATGATGAAGCGACTTTAGAACGAGTTAGAATATTAATTTTACAAGATATACTAACTCGTTCTTAGACGGGGCGATATGTTAGGAGGCGCGTAAGCTCATTAGTCTTTTGTACTGTTGGCTCAATACGTCTAAATTTTTTTCCAGTCTTTTTCTTTCGACTTCTTTGTCCGCTTGGTTCTCAAATTCCAATCCAAGATATAAATATCCTTTTTCGTCCTTATTCCACCATCGGATTGCTGCGGTAACAGGAAGCGGTTTTTGGCGTTTGAAAAGAATGTCCAATTCGAGCTTTTGTCTTTTCGGTAAGGTTTCGATCAATTTCTTTTCCTGAATTCTTACGCACATGCCGGTCCGTGAAATATCCATAATTTTGTACGAAGCCGTAGTTCGAAACGTATTCCAGCTTCTTATAATATCCACGATTTCTTCCGCGGAAGATCTTAGCTCTGATAAGTCTTCCTTTGCGATTTTATGATTTGAATTTTTAATCCAAATAGCTCCTAATGGAATCGATTCATTACGATGGTCTTTATAGATTATTGGAAGAATCAATTCGGATTTAATACCATCATCCTTATATTTCTGCATAATCACCGGAAGATGATTGTTCACTTCCCCTTCAAAATTCAGTATCGACGGATCCTTGTACTGGAAGCTTTCGATCTTAGAAGTGTCTTCGACGAAAAGGGTTTTCAAGGTCTTCTTAACGATTTCTAATTTAGGGTCTTGATTCTGTTTAAAAACTTCGACTTTTACGTGTTCGAATCTACCATTATGCAACCGCTCTTGGTATTTTGCGAAAATATCATTAACTATATTGGGAATTTTAAACTGCTTGGGATCCGAAAAGGATTTGTACGTTAGAATATTGCTAGCAAACCCGACTTCGATCGGTACCGGTATTCTCTCCGCCTTTCTGGCCGCGGTTGCGATACCTAAATCCTGCAGCTTAAAAAAGTAGTTATACTCTTCCGCTTCTTCAATGAAAACGCAATCCAACTGGATGTATTTTGAGAAAGCCTTGAAAAAGGATAGAGGGTCTCCTTTTGTAAGGCTTATGCCCGTGGGAATGTTTACGAGAATTTTGTCTTCATTCTCAAAACATGCCGTAATTACCGCCTCGAAAAAGAAAGGCGCCTTTTTGATATATAAGTTTTGATTTAAAAGGTAAGTGTTGATCGCTTGAAATCTTTGCTCACGACTCGGAAGAAGAATTAAATCTCGATTCTCAATCTGCTGGTGGTCCATTTTCTATAACTTCAGTAATAAATTTAAGGAACGATTCGTTTCGATTTTTACTTAAACTTAAAATAGGTAGACGGGATACAATTTCGAATTCAGACATCCGCAAATTTGATATTAAGCAAGAGTCGATTATCTTTTTTATTAAAAAATGAAAGCGACTGTAAGAAAATCGCAATCTTTTTCATGTGAATCGAATGCCGTTGCGCTTATCATTTCAGCCCGCTGAATTCTAAAATTTTTGACTGAACTTTCGGGTCGTTTAGTAACTCGGAGTGACCTAGTTCCGATTCGAAGAGTTCGTACGGTAACCCGTCGGGAGGCAATGCACTTTCAGCGGTAACTCTACCGTCTCCATTCACCCTTTTTGAAGCGTGAAAGTCCCAATTCCATCCTTGAGCGTCTTTAGAGCCCAGTAAAACGCGTAACGTAGGATGATTCGTGGCTCTAATCACGAGAGTGGGCGGATACTTTGTTCCCTTTTTGGGAGACAAAGAATTGCGAAACGATTTGGCTTTATCCAAACGGGTTTGGAATTCGCTTAGGTTAGGGAGAGGACTGCAAGATGCGGTTTTGCTATAAGCCCCCAATTCGTGTTCTTTCCAGAACCAGGCTTGGAAGAAGCGGGTCGGCAGCGATTCTCCATTCTTATTTTGTAAAACGTCCTTCGTATCAAACGAGGATTCGCGGGGAAAGAAAGTATACACGCTGATAAACGAAGATGCAACGCATGGACCCATAATTTTTCCGTTTAGTCCGGTGGATTGATCCAGCGATAAGTCTTCCATAAATCCGATTCCGGAACGAAAAGGCGCGCCTACAAATACCGCTTTGGAAATCAAATCCGGTCTACGGTTTAAAACGCTTAGTGTAAGAGTGCCTCCGTTACTATGTCCGATAACGATGGGCGATTTGCCCCCGCTACTTTCCTTGATTCGGGTTAGATAGAGTTCGAGTTGAGAAGACGTATCCCCGTTGTCTTTTCTCCAATCGTAAGGGAAAACATAAGGAATCCATTGCTTTTCGGAAATCATTCGATCCAGCCAAGGGGCGTAGACTTTTACGTCCAACAAGACCGGTATTGCTGTTACGGAACGTAAGACGTCGCCCGGTTTAATTTCATCGCTTTCGCGCAGAATAAGATCGGGCGAAGAGAAGGCGAGGGCTTGCGAGGGACTTAACCACACTTTTCCTTTCGAAGATATTAATTCCGAGCCTTTATATCCGGGTACGAAAACGATCGGAGTCGAATTAGGTAAAATAAGTTCGATCGGTTTTAAGAGCCTCGGGCCGCTGGGCGCTTTTTCTCCTCCCGAGCAGTTTGATAAAAGAAAAAGGAATGAAAGTAGGAGCGGTAAAACGCGTTTCGCATTTGCCATGAGGGTTAGACTCTCATTATGACAAAAGATTGTCGAATTGAAATTTAAAAAAGAAGCCGATCGACGTTCCCGATCTTCGGAAACGGAAAAATTAAGCTGGATACCGACCGAGTGAATGTTAGAGTAAGGTAGAAAGTTTTCAAGAACTCGGATCGGATTATTTACGTGGATCGGGAATTAGAGATATTTTACCGCGCAATTTTTGAACAATCGCCGACAGGTTTTGTTATCTTGAATCGTGAAGGTAAAATCGTCGATGTGAACGAAGCTACGCTTAATATTCTTAACGCGACGAGGACCGATCTATTAGGCGCATCTTTCTTAGGTTTAAAAGATAAGAATATGATCGCCATCCTGGAAAAATCGCTTTCCGGAGAAACTCAACAATACGAAGGACCGTATTTTACGACCGTCTCCAAAATGACGATCCAAATCGCCTTGAGAGCCGCTCCGATCTTTGACGATTTGAATCGCATAGACGGAGTCGTTTTGACTTTCGAAGATATTACAAAAAGAAAAAACACCGAGAAGAAGCTAGCAAGAAATCTAACAAAAAGAATAGAGATGCAAAAGTCTCTTAGGGAAAAAGAGCTAAAATTTAGGGCATTATTCGAGGCTGCGGGAGATGCAATCTTTCTAATGGACGAAAGACTCTTTCTGGAATGCAATCGCAAGACTGAAGAAATTTTCGGATGTGAAAAAGAGGATATTATCGGACACTCTCCCGTTGATTTTTCGCCGGAGTTTCAACCTGATGGAACTCTTTCCATGGAAAAGGCGGCTAACAAGATCAGTCTAGCCTTTGCCGGTAAACCCCAGACTTTCGAATGGCTGCATTGTAAGAAGGATAGAACGAATTTCGATGCGGAAGTGACTCTTAACTCCGTGACAGTCGGCGGTAAACGTTTATTGCAAGCTATTGTGAGGGATATATCCGAGAGAAAAAAATCCGAAGAGCAAATTAGGAAACTTAACGAGGAATTGGAAGTTAAGGTTTTACTTAGGACCGAACAATTGAATGCGAGTAATAAGTATCTCGAACGTACGAATTTAAACTTAAGATCCACCCTGTCGGAATTAAAATCGACTCAGGCGCAATTGGTCCAGTCGGAAAAAATGGCGGTCCTAGGACAATTGATTGCCGGCATCGCTCATGAAGTGAATACACCGTTAGGAGCGATCATATCTTCCAACGAAGGTATTCAGAGCGTCTTTCGAGAAGGATGGGAATCGTTTCTAGCGGAATATTCCCAATTCGACGAAATCGAAAAAAAACTTTGGAGAAGCTTATTTTCAAAAGGAAGCATACTGCCCGAATTTTACGATTCCTTGGAGGAAAGAAGAAAGCGTAAAGCGATACGCGATCGACTTAAAGCTTCGGGTTTTTCCAAAACCGATTCGTTATCGGACGATCTTGCTGAACTCGGTATTCATATCGAAGATCTACCGGACATCATTAAGGACGTTCCCAAGGAACGATTTCATTTCGTAGTGGCAAACGCGGTTCACTTGTCGGGTATTTTTCGACAAAGTAACGTTATTCGAGAGGCCGCATACAAGGCTTCGCAGGTGATTCGAGCGCTAAAGACGTACGTATACCAGGATCATGCCGGTGTCACGATGGTTAACGTTCCTGAGCAACTCGATCTGGTTCTTACATTGTATTATAATAAACTAAAGCATGGAGTGGAAATTGTTCGGAAATTTTACGAGCCTTCTATGGCTTACGGGCAAGCTGACCAACTAACGCAAGTCTGGGCTAATTTGATCAATAACGCTTTCCAAGCAATTTCTTATAAAGGTCGTCTGGAACTCGAAACTCAGAAGGAAGGCAATTATTTGAACGTATTAATTACCGATAACGGGCCGGGTATTCCACCGGAAATACAGGATAAAATCTTCGAACCTTTTTTTACCACTAAGGCCAAGGGGGAGGGAAGCGGTCTCGGACTCGATATCTGCAAGAAGATTGTGGAAAGCCATAGAGGCAAGATAGAAGTGGAGTCGAGGGTCGGCAAAACTACGTTTAAAGTCATATTACCGTCCCACCCTAAATGATGAATTTTTATGGACACTTTCTCGGAGACCGGTTCAATATTATGCGATTTAGAGGGTGATTCTTTGAAGAATATCATTATTAGAGTACTATTGTTCGGTTTTTTGGTTTGGCTGATTCCGTTCGTTATCGCTTTCGGATTTTACAGTCCTGACGGTAAATTGCAGACGGACATATTCCTATTTAAGACGGTGATGATTTTAGTCGGAAACGCGACGGGCTGTTATTTCTTATTTTTAATTTCGAAACGAGTTACTCTTCCCGCATTGAAACCGTTCTTAATCATCGGAGTCATTTGGTTATTGGAAAATTTAGGATTGGATATGTTAATTCTCGTTCCGATGTCCAAAATGAATTTACACGATTATTTTATTCAAATCGGACTTCGGTATTTCGTAATTCTCTTCGTTTCCACCGCGGTGGGAGCGGCAATCGACGCATCTAAACGGTAGAATTTCGTCTTCGGTTTATATGGCGTAATAAACGAAACGAAATTCAATAAAGCATCGGACCCAGAATTTATCCGAAGTAATTGAGTATCCGATGTGAAATCGTTTTTGCAGAAACGGAAATCACGTCGGATATGGATTTCGATCTAGGGAAGATCAAATTTATTTTTTGACCGGAATATTCTTGCCTTTGATGAAAGCAGGGCGTTCTCCTAATTTCTCCAACCAGTCCTTTATTTTCGGAAACTCGTCTATCGAAAGCTCGGCCCACGTATGCCCGTCAATCCAAGGCCAGGTTGCGATATCCGCGATGGATATTTCCTTACCGGCAAGAAATTCCGACTCGTGCAAACGGCGTTCCAATACCGAATACAACCGTTTGGTTTCATTTTGGTATCTTTGAATTGCAAACGGAATTTTTTCAGGCGCCGATCTTAGAAAAAAGTTTGCCTGGCCTTGCATCGGGCCGACCCCTCCCATTTGAAACATCAACCACTGTATGGCGACCGATCTTTCTTTCGAATTTTTGGACAGGAACTTCCCGGTTTTTTCGGCAAGATAAATAAGAATCGCTCCCGATTCAAAGACTACGAAATCATCGTTGTCCCGATCGACAATCGTAGGAATTCTTCCGTTTGGATTCATTTTTAAATACCATTCTTCCTTTTGTTCCAACTTGTTTAAGTCGATCGGATGAACTACATATGGAAGTCCTGTTTCTTCCAGCATTATGGAAATTTTTCGGCCATTCGGCGTGGAAGCCGTATATAAATCGATCAATGGTATTCTCCTTTATACTGCATTAGACTCGATAAAGGTCCGAAGCATTAGTAAAAGACGATTAGCCTTGTAGCTTTGCCTTCTCCTTTCGCAAGCGTTTCCGGATTTCCTTACCTCGTTTCTGGTTTTCCTCTAAAACTTTCGATATTGTTTCGACCGGAAACACCGTGCCTTGGAACATCCTAGCGAAGACTTTCTCCGGCATATCATACCAACGAGCTTTGGAAGAAAGAAGAAGTTCCCCGGTTTTCTTGAGATGAACTGTTCCTTTAGTGTATAATCTTCTTCTGCGAACCATCGTAACCCAACAACGGACTTCTATCTCGGCACCTAACGGGCACGCTTTCAGATACCGCATATACAATTGATCCGTCATTACGAAATGACCTAAATGAAAACAAAGGACTCCTTGGGCTTCGTCCATTAGTGTTGCGAGTGCCCCTCCGTGAGTATAACCGGGTGCGCCTTCGAATCCTTTTTCCATAACGAAACTAAATCGAACTTCGCCGGTCGGTTCGTGGAAAGGAAAACTCGCATGCAAACCCTTCGGATTTTCGGGACCGCAACCGAAGCAGTTTTTATGATGCCAGTCTTGACCGTTTTGGCTCGCTTTGATTTTTCGATAGAGTTGATCTTCTAACATGAAAGAGGGCTCCGTTTAGCGGAAATTGCGGATTGATACCATGGAAAAACGAGTCTAAGCATGGACAAGGAGTAAATCGATCCCGTTTAAATCATGCAACCTAACGAACAGTGATAAGTCTCGTTAAAACTAAGGATTGAAAATGTTGTCGGAACGGTTCCGACGCCAAACGATTTACGCACTCTTCTTTTTTTGCGCATGATATTCCCTTGACCTAGTGATTCGCTCTTCTATTCTACGTAGCGTCGTACTTGGAGTTTGAAATGAAAGCCGCAGTCTTAGAATCCGGAAAAAGATCCTTAGAGATCAAGGAAGTTATTGTTCCGATAATGGAACCTAGGTCCGTCAAAGTAAAAATTAAAGCATGCGGGATTTGCGGTTCGGATATACATTTGGTTCTACATGGGACGTTAAAGTGCAGCCATTATCCCCAAATTCCGGGACATGAAGCCTCGGGTGTCGTCGAAGAAATCGGGGAAAACGTCACTAAATTCAAAAAAGGTGATAGAGTTGTAATTGCCGCCGGTACGAGTTGCGGCGAATGCGTTCATTGTCTGAATGGCCGCGAGAATCTCTGTAAGAACCTGGGAGTTTTCGGCTTTGATCGGGCAGGAAGCTTTGCGGAATACAACGTCGTAGAAGAAAGATATCTCTATCATTTACCCGATGCTATTCCGTTCGAGCAGGGAGCGATTCTTGCCGACGCGGTCTCCACTCCGTATAATGCTATTAAATTTCGCGGTAATATCAAGGATGGAGAAACCGTTGCTATTTTCGGCTGCGGGGGATTGGGAATTCACGCAGTCGCGATTGCTCGCGCGCTTACTAGCGGGAATGTAATCGCGTTGGATGTGGACCGAGGTGCGCTCGACAATGCTCTTGCGTACGGAGCCAACGAGGCGATAAATTTACGCGAAGTCAAAAATGCAGGTAAGACCTTAAAGGAAATCACCAAAGGTGTGGATTTACTGGCTGATTTTTCAGGAAGGACTTCCAATATCCAGGAATCTCTTCGGGCGATGAATTCGGGCGGAAGAATGGTTTTAGTCGGAATCGGAAGAGAGCCGTTGACTTTCGCGATTCCATTTTCCATCATCGAAAAACAAATTACGATCGCGGGCTCCTACGGATCCGATCGTAGAGCGATTCCGGAATTAATCGATTTGTATATGAAGGGAAAACTGAACTTGACTAAGTCCATCACCGATGTTCGCAAGCTGGACGACATTAACGAGGGACTTCGTGATTTGGAAGACAGAAAAGGGAATCCGATACGCTTTATCATTTCTCCCTGATTTTACATTTTTCCCGAGGGAGTTTTTTCGACTTATACTGAAGAATTGTGTTTTCCCGGAAAGGTATCGATTGGGATCGTTACGTATTCAGAAAGGAAAACAGGATGAGAATTTTCCTAGAATTTAAGGATTACCTTTTTACGCTCCGAACATTTTGGATTCTTTGGGGAGCGAGAGCGGTTCTTTCCATTTACATAAGTTACACGTCGTTTATCATTTTTACTTCCCTTCTGAATGGAGAGGGAATCGATCACTCAAATTTCCTATTTTCATTGGCTCAGACCGTTCAATTATTCCTTTTAATCGGAGCTTTTTATTTGATTCGAAAGGATATGGATTCGGAAAGACCCGTAACCAAGAAAGATTTCTTTCTGTTTCTTCTGCGGCTATCGGGCCTCATACTGGCCTTAGTTCTATGCTTCGTTATTTTTTCTTTCGCATTGTCCGCATTTGGTATCGGCGCGAGTAAGGACTTTTCGGATCGGACGGCGGGAGAAAACGCAACGATTCAAGCGATTCGGTCTTTTTCGATCATGATCGTCGCGATTCCCGTTATTACTTTTCTATTTTCAGTGCAGATCGGCGCTTTGAAAGTTTTCCCCGGTTGGGAGAATTTACGCGACGCGATTGCCGATCGCGAATTTTTGTGCAGTTGGTTGCTTGTGTTGGTCGTCAGTTTGGGCTCGTATTTTTTATCCTTTGCTCTTGCAGGAATTCCGGATTCGTCCCAGTTGGAAACGGTCTATAAACATAGCCGAATTGCCGTTATAGTATATTCAATTCCGGTGCTATTTTACGAATTTCTATATGCGCTCCCCGTATTCGCTTATCTTCGCAACATCGATCGAAAGCGAGCGGAATCGAAATCATAACCGAGGCTTTTGTATAAATGCTTAAACAATATTTTCAGTACATCACGAACCTTCGAAAAATAAGAAACATCATAACTGTCCGATCGTTATTATTAATTTCATCAATGTATATTCAGCCGATGCTGCAAGGAGGGAATGCTCTTGCAGTATTAGCTCTTGCAGCGATTTTTGTCGGACTAATCGGAACTTACGCCGCGAACGGATATGAAATTCGTACGAACATGGAGTCGGATAAACCGACGACGTTAGGAAGCTATCTGAAGTTTTTTTTCCTGATGCTCGTATTTAGCGCAGTTGTCGTCCTCATCATTGATTTTGCAGTCAGCCCATTCGTTGGTCCGCAATTAAAGCCGTATTTGGAAAGTTATGTTAAGGATCCAAAAACTCCGTTACCTCCCGAACTTGAGAGATTATACATTCTGCTTCCATTTGCGATAGGCTTGGTTTTGTTTACTCTAGTCCCGGTGTTAATAGCTAAAATAAGCGTTGTTCAGGGAATTTTGACCTTCGGAAAATATTTGCGAAGAACGGATTATATCCAAGTCGCGTGGACATCCTACTTAGTATTTTTCGTTCCGTTCTTCGTATTGTATATTCTATCGTCTTTTCCTAATTTCCTATCGTCGTTTTTCGGGTTGCTTTTGGTCCTGATCGTCATCTTTCTCTCTCTAACATGGGACCTTATATTGCATTTTCCGGTTTTTTATATCGTAAAAAAAATCGATGCATCCACGGATACGAACCCGCTTTCGGACGGTCCGATAGAATCGGGATAAGCAAATTTTTAGGCCTTTAGAAAACTCATCGTTTCCCTTAAGTTTTTTGCTATATTCAATAAACTGGAAGCGTTGCCGGCAATTTCTTCGGAATTTGCCGCGCTACTTTGGATGGTGATCGAAATGTTCGAAACCGCATTTGCCGTTTCGATGATTGCGACCTTTTGTTCTTTCACTGAAATTCTTATTTCGGCGGATTTGGAATCAACCTGGTTGACTCCGTCACGGATAGTCTCCTTCTTTTCTTGCTGGGATTTCATTATCCCGACTATATTGTCCGAAGATTCTTTCACGAATTTCAACCCTTCCATGATTCCCACGTAAACTTTGGCGGAATTTTCCACGAACCCCTTTCCGGATTCTATCTCTTCGTTACTGGTTCTGATCAGTTCCTCGATCGTTTTCGTACTATCGTCGGTTTGTTCCGCTAAACGGGTAATCTCCGATGCCACAACCGCGAACCCCCTGCCATGGTCTCCGGCTCGAGCCGCCTCTATCGCCGCGTTCAAAGCCAATAGATTCACCTTTTCGGAAATTTCCTTGATGATCGCAGTTATCGATCTCATTTCCACGGAGCTGCTTTCGATTTTTCCCATGCTCGTCGATAAATTCCCCATCGTGTTTCGACCGGCTTCAACTTTAGAATACATTTCCGAAATTCTTGATAAGGATTCCCTCACTGCATCACCGACTCGGTTGATAAGCGAATCTAACTCTCTCATTTCTCCGGCAAAAGACGAGATGGAGGAATACTGTTCCTCTGCGTTCTTGGTAACCTGCTCCATACCCGCACTAATCTCTTCTACGGAGGCTGAAATTTCCTCTACCGAAGCGGATTCCGATTGCGCATTTTCCGATAAATAATTGCTGGCCTTGGAAAGCTCCTCGGAAGAAATTAAGATCGATTCGGAAAAGGAAAAAATGGTGGAAAGCATTGTTTTGACTTTTTCCTGAAATTCCCGAAAGGCGATTAAAAGTAGATGCAATTCGTCTTTGTTTCTTTCATCGTCTTCCACGACGATCGGCTGACTAAAATCGGCGTTTTTGATGGAAGTCGTTATTAACGTGAGTCCCCGCACTAGACGAATAGAAAAGGTAATTGAAGAAATTAGAATATATGCGATCGTGCCGATCGAAATCGTCAGGAATACCGCTAAACTATATTCGTATTCTCGTTCAGCCTCGGCGTATATTCTTTCGGTGATTTCAAGCTGGACTCTGATTAACTTATCGATCTTTTCCGTTACGGGATCGATTTTAGGATATAACTTTCGATCGGCAAATTCATCCAGCGCTTGCTTATTTTCCGAAACAAAAATAATTCTCGCCTCGTCTGTCGCTTGGTTGGCTTCCAAGAATAACGGCTTTAGTTCGTTTATGATCGTGGTTTCCTCGGGGACTAAGCTAGTGGCTAAATATGCGGCCCACACTTCGGCGATTTCCTTTTTGGCTAAATCCAAATTATCGACTCCCTTTCGATAACTAACGGCTCCGCTTCGAACCTTATGTACACAGTCCACGATGGAAATCGCATAGTGATCGGAGATCGTCTTTAATTGTTTTAAAGGAACGAGTCGATCATTGTGGATCGTTTCGATATCTCTGATTCGCGAGGAAGAGTTTATTAGAGATAGTGTTAAGATTACGATGATCGGTAAGAGAAGAGATGAGAATAAAAGTGTAAGTTTGATTTTTAAACCTAAATGTGAATACCAAGTCATTTTAAAAAACCCTCTTAGCTGAAATTTCGAAATATTCGTTCATTGAATACGGGACGAGTAGAACATATTATAGTGGCCCTCACTTCCCGCCAGAAATTTTTAGTAGGAACTCAATTTATCTTCATGTCCCTTATTGATTGTTTAAGCGAAGTTGTATAGAAACAATATAAAGTTTTCTCTTTTAGAAATTAACTATTCGCTGGATGTTTTCTAAACCGATGCGTTAGTAAGCTGAGACGGATTAATGTACGGATTGAAAATTTAAATTTTTACCGTAGCCGCAAATTTAAGTGGATGCTTACCTCCGTTTTAGTTTTCTTTCAGAATTGGAGTATTGTAGCGATCGCTATACACTTGACATTCGTGAGTCCGTACATAAAGTTAGGGAAGCGGCTTTTGTTCTATTTGGAACAATTGTTTTATAAAAAGGGGAACGGGATGATGCTTTTTTCAGCCAAATTAAACAGGAACGATAAGCGGAACAAAGCATATCGTTATTACTTACTTCTGTTTCTTCTTCTAATTACGGGGTCGTTATCGGCCACTTTTTCTTTGCGGGAAATTCCGGACACTATAGGTCCGGATGGAAGGAATATTTCTCGGCAATTTTTTCAATTTTTAAAAATAGCGGCCCTTAAGAACAAATACGACGGTAGGGCAGTTGAATTTCACAAATACCTCGATAGATCTTTGGAAAGGTTCGAATTAAAGAACTTATATAATTCGGAATTCATGCAAAAGGATAACGGAACTCATTTCGTAACCTATAAAGGAAAATTCGCTCAAGACGGTTATCGAGTTAGCTTGGAACCGATCCGGATGAAAGAGGTACCGATTGCTCAATTCGGCGATTTCTCCGCGGAATTCGCAATGAAACACAATTCAAGTCCTAACTACGGAGGCAACTCCTATTCGGGAAATTTGGATATTCTAACTCATCTCGGTCCGTTTACGCATAAGCACGGGATCAATGCGATGGATTCCGGATTAAAGTTTTTGGACGCGCATAATTTAGGTTCGATCAATGCGCCAGCCACAGGTTTCTTTCGGAAAATAAAGGATCCCGAGGCTAGAAAGGTCTTGGACGATTTTGCGGCTTCTTTCCCGGCGCTTGCAAAATTTATGAATTACTATTTCGGTTTAAATTCGCTCGTCAAAGTAGGCAAGGAAGGAAAAGTCCAAGGGATAACTGAATTCTCCTTTGACGGGAATGTCGAACAAACGCTTACGCATGATTTCACGGATTTGGGCGATTATTTGGACGATATTAAATATTTGGGATGGATCAGGGCAAAGCTTACCAACCTGCAAGGGAAAACTCTATTCGAATTTGCCATAGAATCCAAAAAGGCCGAAATGAAATTACGCTTCTTCACCAAGGATGGAAAAGTTGTCCCATTCGACGGCAAAGGTAATTTTTATCCTCAGGATTCGTTCTCCTTGGCTTCACTTACCGAATTTCCGTTTCTTGTCAAGGCCGCGCTCGAGGCGAATTTATACGGACTTTTATTAGAGAATGATGATATTCAACTTTTGGGACGATTCTCTAATACGGCGAATTCGGGCGTTCTGAATCTGAAACTGACCAAGATCGAAAAATTCGAAGTTAGCGGCGCATTTGCCTATTTAGCACCGAGCTGGGCGATCAATCTTTTCATCCCGGGAAACTTGCAATCCATCATCCATGAATTTACCGAAACGTTGGTGAAAGCTAACGGCGGGAAAGGTTCGTATTTTGTACTCAGATGGGATCGGGAAAATTCCCGAACATTAATGAGAACTCATATCGAAAGCGAATTTCTGGATAATTTCTTTATTCGCTTCGGGCTGAAGATTTGGAACCATAAAGTTCTCCCTGATGAAGATGCTCGCGATGATATCCGGAAGGTTTTCGGAAAAATAATGGACTTAGTCATTCAGTCCATCTGAAACTTCGGAAGTCCCGACAAAGAATGTCTTCCTTTTCGAAGTCCATCGTTGGATTGGAAAATACGAATTGAATGGATAGGAAACATCTCTCGCTTGAACGCGAGAGATGCGGTTCTTTTCCTCTCCTTTATAATCCTAATCCTGCAAAACCGCCGCAAGCAGTGTATAAGCTCCGTGACGCGGCATAGGATTGATCCGAAGTTGCCTGCCCAAGATTTCGATTAACGGTATTATTAACCAAATTTGTGGAAACGCAGGAGCCGCTATTATCGCTGCATTCCACATTTCCTGGTATCGATCCCGTCGCAAAATTGGTAAGCCATGTAGTAAAGTCGTTGCCTCCGCTTGAAAGCGTGAACATGGTATCGGACGTGGTGATCGTGTGAACATCGCCCGGACCCAAATAGTAGCGATAATTCGTTCTCGCAGCGGCGACCGCTTTCATCTTTGAGATTGCCTGTTTAGACCAATCGCAGGTCGTAAAGTCGGCAGAACTCGTCGAAGTTCCGTCCGAGAGAGAAGTTCCGTCGCTATCTCCGAAAATTGTCGAGTAGGTTCGACCGAAATCGTAAGGATCCGAGGTTGCGGAATCTGAATACGTAAGCGCTGCTCCGACTCCATTGATTCGATTGATCTGCCCCATTACATTATAAAAGAAACGCTGGTTCGAGTCGAAGATGGCTGCATACTGCGCTAGTCTATCTCCGCTATAAAAAGCGGCGACTTTCGTGAAGAAATCGTTCATCGATGCGTTGTTTGCCGCATTCGAAGTATAATCGGCTGCAATTCCCGTCACCCAAGTAGGTAAATTCTGAGCCGCCTCCACTCCCCACTTGGAGGCTAGTTTTGGAAAGAAGGCCCCCGGTGTTCCCGATGCCGGTACGATTCCGTTAGAAGCGTCGGAAAGCATACTTACTTGTGCGCCGGCGTTGATTCCCTTGATCGTCTCCCGAACAACAGGATAATTTAATATAGCGCCGTAACCACCCGCACTTTGCCCCGTTACAAAGACTGTTTGCACGTTTGTATAATTTTGCTGGATGTACTTCAACACGGAAAGTACATTGTCGTACCCGTAATGACTAATCGTGACATTCGTGCCGGTTAACGGATTCACGTAAACCGTGTTCGCGTGACCGATATGCAAGTCTCCGGTGCAATACGGAATAAAGACAACATCGTAATTTTTAAACGGATTGGCTGGAGCGGTTTCGTTCATGATTCCGCGGAACGCGAACTTTACGAATAGGTCGGGGACTGCATTCAACTGATTGAAATAAGTGGTCGTATTATTTCCAAAACAATTAGATCCGTCCCAACAAGCTCCTCCGCCCATGAAATTGATTAAGAGTTTCGTATTATTATCCACGATTTTTTTACGAAAGAAATCGAAGGTCGTATTTCCTGTCACTCCCGTGCAGGAAGGACTATACGCCCGGTTGGTGTAACTTGCGCCTGTGATCGTGATTGTTCCGGACGTTGGGGTGATTTTTTCGTACGGATTATAGAGCGCCACAGCTAAAGCGAGTTCGACGATTTCTTTGTTATTATCGTTTTTCGTCTTACAACTTGCCGCCGTTATAAAGATTGCCAATGCCCCGATGATGATTCTATCTATTTTCATGAGAAGGAACTCTTCCTATTCGTATCTGATTATCTTTTTTTGGGATTCGATTTTAGACTTTCTATTTATTCGCTTTGCATGAGAAAGTTATTTATGTTCTTCCAAGAGTGTAGAAAAGGAATATAGAAAAGTCAATCCCGTTCATTAAGACCGGTTCGAATAAATAGCGGTCGTTATAAAAAAACGATTCCGGGATCGATCACATTTTCAGAATTATTTTTCCCCTCGTATGCAATTGAGAAATTCTTTCTTGCGCCAAACGGGCATTCTCCAGCGAAAAGATTTCACTGATATGAACTTTGAGCCTTCCTAAATCTGCCCATCTGGCAAGTTCGGATAATTGTTTTGAATTGGGTTCTACGAAAACATAGGAAGTTTGGAAGTTACCGTTGGAAGGGAAATCGTTAACGATGATGGAAATAATATTTCCTCCAGGCTTAACGCAAGCTAAACCTTGAGTAAATGTCTCGCCTCCTACAAAGTCTAAAACTAGGTCTGCCCCGTCTGGAAACGCCTCTATGAATGCACTCCGAACATCTCCCGTCGAGTAATCGATAAACTCGTCCGCACCGAGAGAACGCAGATATTGTTCGTTTCTTCCGCTCGCTACAGCTACGACTTTGGCGCCGGTGTTTTTTGCGAGCTGTATGGCGAAGGAACCTACTCCTCCGCTCGCTCCTAAAATCAAAACTAAGTCGTTCGCAGAACAATCGGCTGCTTGAAACAAACATTGGAAGGCGGTCATTCCCGCTAATGGAACTCCCGCAGCTTCTTCGTGAGTTAATGAATGCGGTTTACCGGCCAGATAAGTTTCAGGAAGACAGATCAACTCCGCATACGATCCCATTTGAATCCAGGGTCTTCTGCAGAAAGAGAATACCTCTTCCCCAATTTCGAATTTTCTGGCCGAATAGCCTCTGCCGATCACGATTCCCGAAAACTCCCATCCAGGAATGATCGGAAGAGTATTGGGCATACGCGATTGAAATCTTCCTTCGCGAATCTTCCAATCGGAAGGATTAACTCCGGAAGCTATAATCTTAACTAATACTTCGCCTTCCGCCGGAACCGGATCCGGGAGGTCCAAATAATCAAGAACTTCCGGTCCGCCAAAATTCCGAAATTGGATTGCTTTCATGCTATTTTCTTAGACTAAAAGAATGGTTTAAGAATCTTGCACTCTACGAGATTCTGGACAAGGCGGGAACGAACGAACCGTCGTACCGCATGAAAAAGGAGATAACTTGGAACCGATCGACGAATTGAATGAATTGGAAAGCCATATTGTTCCGGTAGACGCAATTTTACCTCCGGAACTTTTTCTTATTCCGATTAAATCCCGTCCAGTCTTTCCCGGAATTATCACGCCCTTGATCGTTCCGGGCGGAAAGTTCAGTAAAGCCGTCGAAAATTCTCTTCGTGGGAACTCCTTCATAGGACTGGTTCTGTTGATCGATGAGGAACACGAAAAGAACACGGAGGAGAATATTTATTCCTACGGTGTCGTCGCTAAAATTCTGAAAAAAGTGAACCTTCCGGACGATGCCATCAATATTCTAATCAATACGGTAAGAAGATTTAAAGTAGAATCCTTCGTTTCTGCCGAACCGCTTCTAGTCGCGAAGGTTTCCTATCCCGAAGAGGACCCGGGGGCCCCGAAAAATACGATCAAGGCGATGATGAGAACCCTTCTCGTAATGACCCGAGAATTGGCTCAGAATAATCCCCTTTTTACGGAAGAGATGAAGCTTACGATGCTGAATGTCAACGAGCCCGGAAAAATGGCCGATTTCGTATGCAGCATTTTGAATATAGAAAAAGCGGATTATCAATCCGTAATTGAAGCGATCAATCTGAAGGATCGGATTGAGAAAGTGCTTTTGTTTTTAAGAAAAGAAATCGAACTCGTCGGTTTACAACGGGAAATCCAGGAAAATATTCAGGATAAAATCGATAAACAGCAGAGGCAATTCTTCCTGAGAGAGCAGCTAAAGGCGATCCAAACCGAATTAGGTCTTAAGGAAGATAAATACGAGAAGAAATACGAGAAATTTCTGGAAAGATTAAAAGCGGTTCCGGCGGACCCGGAAGTGATCGAGGAAGTCGAACGGGAAATGGAGAAGTTTCTATACACCGATCAGAACACCGCAGATTATAACGTAATTAGAAATTATTTGGACATTTTGGAGAGTCTTCCTTGGGAGCCGGCTCCTACACGCGAGATAGATCTTGAAAAAGCCCGCAAAACGCTGGATAAAGATCATTATAAATTGGACGACGTTAAGGAGCGTATATTAGAATTTCTTGCAGTAAAAAAATTGAAACCGACCGAGAAAGGATCCATTCTTCTATTCGTCGGTCCGCCGGGCGTCGGTAAAACATCCATCGCAAAATCGATTGCCGAAGCGATGGGTCGCAAATTTTTTCGATTCTCAGTCGGTGGAATGAGAGACGAAGCGGAAATTAAAGGACATCGGAGAACCTATATCGGGTCGATGCCGGGTAAGATAATCACGGCTCTTCGGATCACAAAGGAAAAAGATTCCGTTATTCTTTTGGATGAAATCGATAAACTTGGAGTGGGTATGCAAGGGGATCCTGCTTCCGCATTATTGGAAGTATTGGATCCGGAGCAGAACAAAACCTTCCGTGATCATTATCTGGATCTTCCTTTCGATCTTTCCTCGGTCTTTTTCATAGCGACGGCTAATACGCTGGATAGTATTAGCCGGATTCTTTTGGATCGGATGGAAGTCATCAACCTCTCGGGTTATATCACTGACGAAAAGGTGCAGATCTTTTCAAGGCATCTTTGGAAGAAGGTATTGGAGAAGAACGGACTCGAACCGTACGGTATCCAAATGGATAAAAACGCTGTCGTGACGATGATCGATCACTATTCTCGGGAGTCCGGAGTGCGAGGATTGGAAAAGCAAACGGATAAACTTGCCCGAAAGATCGCTTTGCAGATCGTAAAAGGTCAAAAATATCCTAAGACGATTCATTCTACGGATATCGAATCCTTATTAGGGGTTCCCAAATATGTCGATGATCGGATGACCAAACCTACCGTTCCAGGTACCGCATTGGGGCTTGCTTGGACGTCGGTTGGAGGTGCGACATTATTAATAGAAGCCGTATTTGTCAAAGGCAAGGGCGGTATTATGCTAACGGGAATGATCGGAAAATCGATGGAGGAATCTTCCAATATCGCTTTAAGTTTTATTAAGAATTTCTTAGGTTCTGAAGATCTTTTTACGGATAAAACGATTCACTTGCACGTTCCAGACGGAGCCACCCCCAAGGACGGCCCAAGCGCCGGCATCACGATGGCTACCGCTATCCTATCTCTTGCGATAGGAAAGAGGATTAAACTGGGATTCGGTATGACGGGAGAACTTACGTTAACCGGAGAAGTTTTAGCGATCGGCGGGCTACGGGAAAAAATCGTAGCTGCAAAGAGAGTCGGAGTCCATCGGATTATTTTTCCCAAAGACAATCAACCGCAATTGGATGAAATCCCGGATTATGTGAAGAAAGGAATGGAGTTCTTTCCGGTTACAAAATTCGAAGACGTCGAAAAGTTAGTGTTTGATCCGAAAGTTTTGGCTCCTTACATGAACTCAAAAACGGTCGCCGCAAAGAAAACGATAAAAAGTAAGTCGGTACCTGTTAAGAAGCGAAACCGTAAGTAATGCCGTCTCAAAAGAATTGCTTTTTCCGCTATGGATCAAAAGCTGTTCGAAGGAGATCACATGGGCGTACCATTTATCGACATAAAGCGTTTTGAGACGGGTCTTCTGGACTCTTGGGAAGAAAAAGTCAAGACTCTCAGTAAGAACGCTTCTTTTATCGGCGGGGATGAAGTCTCGACCTTGGAAAAAAATTTAGCCGCAGTAACCGGGACAAAATTTTCCGTCGCATGCGCGAATGGAACTGACGCTTTGCAGTTGGCTTTGCGCGCGCTTGGAGTCGGAAAGGGAGATACTGTCCTCATTCCTGATTCTACGTTTTGGGCAACGTTCGAAGCAGTCGTCAATGTGGGTGCGAATCCTGCGACCGTTGATACGAATTCGGTCGACCTTCAAATGGATTTTGAAGAATTCGAAAAAGCTTTGGAAGAAGTAAAACCGAAGGCTGCCATTATCGTTCATCTTTACGGTTGGGGGAGCTCTCATCTGGAGGATTTCCGGACGCTTTGCAAGTCTAAAGGAATTCCCCTATTGGAAGACGGAGCCCAATGCTTCGGCGTTAAATACAAAGGAGAACCGATATACAAAGATGCCCTAATTAGTACGACATCTTTTTATCCCGCAAAAGTCTTGGGCGGCGCGGGCGACGGTGGAGCCGTCTTCACGAATAACGAAGAACTCGCCGCGAAAGTGCGTATGTTGGCAAATCACGGAAGGACATCCCACTACGGTTATGGTGACGTGGGCTGGAATTCGCGTATGGATACTTTGCAGGCTGGTTTTCTGAACTTGAACTTACCTTTCTTGGACGCCCGAATCGCATCTAGAAGAAAGGCTGTGGAAAAATATTACGAGGTTTTACCAGCATTGGGCGTAAACGTCATACATCCTCCGAAAGACTTTTTTGAAAACGGTTATTGTAATGTGACTTTGTTCGATCCGTCGGAACGACCGAAAATTCAAGAGGTCCTAAAAGCAAAAGGAATCGGCTTCGGAAATATTTATCCGGGCGCAATGAGCGACCAGGAAGGCGCTAAGCCGTACATCAAAGGTAGATTCGGAAAAGAACATAGAACGGGGCGAATCTGCTCTTCCGTTCTGAATTTCCCTCTATTCCCGTATATGACGGATGCGGAACTCGAGGAAGTTTTTTCTGTGATACGGGAATATAAAAAATAGATAGATTCGATTTCGATATAGATCGATTTTCTTATACTCTAATTTTTAAGACTGACCGCTTCGATTCCTTACCCGGGGAACTTGGCGGTTTTTTATTCCCCGAGTCGCGGCCCATTTTATAACCGATTTTAGACATAGGCAATAAATTTTCGCATTTAAAAAGATGCGAAAGATCCATCGATCCTTATTAAAGTTCTTGAAAATGCGCAAGAAGTATATAGCATTCTAATCTCTTTCAACGAGTCATTACTCTTGTAATTATATCGCCGGAGAATTCTTTTGCACTCGAATCCTAATTTTAAGCTGCTCTTTGAATCGATCCCCGGTTTGTTTTTGGTATTGGACCCGAAACTCTCGATAGTAGCGGTAAGTGATGCATATCTTGCCGCCACTAAGACGGAGCGAGAGACGATATTAGGTCGCGGAATATTCGAAGTCTTCCCTGACAATCCGTCCGATCCTACGGCGACGGGAGTGAGTAATCTACGCGATTCATTGGTAAGAGTTCTTGAAGATAAGGCCCAAAATTCGATGGCGGTCCAAAAATACGATATTCAACTTCCCGAATCGGAAGGTGGAGGTTTCGAAGAGAAATATTGGAGTCCCGTTAATTCGCCGGTTTTGGATTCTTCCGGAAACCTGATTTATATTATTCATCGAGTGGAAGACGTGACCGAGTTCGTTAAACTCAAGGATTTAGGAAACCAACAGAATCGATTAGCCGAGGAACTATTAACGCGAACGGCGTCGATGGAATCGGAAATTTATCTACGGGCACAAGAAGTTCAAAAGGCAAACAAACAATTGCTGCACTTTAACGAGGAGTTATCTCAAAGAGAAAAGGAACTCCAGCAATTATATAAACGATTGAACGAAATGAATCAGCTGAAATCCCAGTTTTTTGCCAACGTAAGTCATGAATTGCGGACTCCACTGACATTGATACTTGCACCTATTCGAAAGTTATTATCGAAGAACGAAATCCCGGATAAATACCGGTCCGACTTGGAAGTGGTCGAAAGAAATGCGCAAACTTTATTAAAACACGTCAATGACTTACTCGACGTGTCGAAAGTAGAGGCCGGCAAAATGAACGTCGAATATTCGGAAATCGACTTGTCCAAGCTGCTGCAAAGAATCGCTTCTCATTTCGATTCCGTCGCGAAAGAAAGATCCATTTCCTATTTCGTAGAAGGACCAAGTATTCTATCCGCGCAAGTCGATCCGGCAAAAGTCGAAAGAATCCTACTGAACCTTCTCGCAAATGCCTTCAAATTCGTACCGGATGGAGGAAAGGTCGGCTGTTTATTAAACGAAAAAGAAGACTTTGCTAATATTATAGTTTCGGATAACGGACCGGGAGTCCCGGACTCTCTTCGTGATGCGATATTCGAGAGATTCCGCCAAGTGAACGACGGGGATACTCGGTCCTTCGGAGGAACGGGCCTCGGTCTTTCAATTGTAAAGGATTTCGTCGATTTGCACCGAGGAAGAATCTCGGTATCTGAAAATTCCGGTGGAGGAGCCCTTTTTGACGTTAGGATACCATTGAAAGCTCCCGTATCGGTTGGAGTTTCTACGGGTAAGTATAGCGCAATTTCGGACGCAACGGTGTCAGGCACTCTGCAGGAATTCAGACGTCTTTCGGAAATAGAAGGAACAGGAGTCGGAAATCGCAATCTTCCGCATGTTCTGGTCGTTGAGGACAATTCCGAAATGCGAGAATACATCTACGAAACTTTGAACGCGGAATTCAACGTGAGCTTGGCTGTGAACGGAAAAGACGGGCTGGAAAAAGCTATCCGGCTGGTACCGGATCTCATCGTTACGGACGTAATGATGCCGATTATGAGCGGAGAGCAGATGGTTCGCGAGTTGCGAATCGTACCGGATTTGATGAGAACTCCGATTCTTCTCGTAAGTGCTAAGACGGATGATGCTCTCCGTATTCGCCTATTACAGGATGGAGGTCAGGACTATTTGCTAAAACCCTTTGCTCCCGAAGAATTGCTAGCCAGAGCTAGAAATTTTGTTAAGCTGAAGAAATCGCTCGATGATTTAGAAAATCTGAATAAAGAACTAGAGGCATTCAGTTTTTCAATTTCACACGATTTGCGGGCTCCGATTCGCGGCATCGAAGGTGTCGCGCGGTTCGTTTTAGAAGATTATTCAAGCGTGTTGGATGCCGAAGGTTTACGAATGGTGAATGTGATAATATCCACCGCCGCGCATATGGCCAATCTTGTCGAAGATTTGCTCTCCTTCTATAAAGTTACGAAATTAGAAGCTAAATTTCGAAATATTGATATGTCGGATTTGGTAAAGGAAGTTTCATCAACCGTAAAAGCCGTTTATCCGAATAAGGAATTTAATTTGGAGATCGAAGAATTGCCGACTGCCTTCGGAGATTTATCCATGATTCGACAAGTCTGGGTAAATCTTATCGCAAACGCCTTTAAATATACTTCTAAAAAGGAGGAGCCGGAAATTCGAATCGGCTGCCAACGAGGATCCGAGGAGAATACCTATTTTGTAAAAGATAATGGCGCCGGATTCAATGATAAATACGCTAATCGGCTATTCAAAGTGTTCCAACGTTTGCATTCGAATCAGGATTTCGAAGGCACAGGAGTAGGCCTAGCTATAGTGGAACGCATTATTCGACGTCACGGCGGGAAGGTTCGTGCCGAAGGCGCCGTAAATCAAGGCGCGACGTTTTACTTTACTCTCCCAAAGATCGCTTAGAATTGTGCGAAATTCTAAAGTTTTAGTTCGTTTTAACGAGATATTTTTCCCTTTTCATCCATCCGCCTATCGTGTTCTCTTTTTAAGAACGTTGACTGATTGTTATTTTTAAAGATTTTGCAAATTCCGATTCAATTTCTTCTTTCTAGAATGTTAACTCTAATAGAGGATAAGGTCGGGTAAATAGAAATGTTAGACGAACTGCGAAATTGCTTAATGAATCCTCTATATAAGCCGGCAAATTTTCGGTCTTCTTTCTTAATTCCGCTAGTGTTTCTTGTAATCTTTGATTGCAATCAGGCAAAACCCTTAAACGTAGACATGAGTCATGGAAGCGGATTTTTACTGTCGCTTATACTTGGAAACCTTTCGACGTCCGGCGGAGGCGGTTGTGCGATTCCTAGCCTTTCTTCGGGGGAAAACGCGACGGTCGTTCTTGGACAGACCGACTTTGCAAGTAGCGGATTCGGTTCAGGCGCTGCCCAATTGCATTATCCGCAAGGAATAACGCATGATTCTAAAGGCGGCATCTGGGTATCGGATACGCAAAATCAAAGGATCATACATTATCCTTCGACAGTTACCTCCGGAGGGACACCTGATATAGTTTTAGGCGGTACTCTTGGAAGCGCTTTAAATCAATTCAATAATCCACAGGCGGTAGCCGTCGATGCTGCAGGCGGTATTTGGGTAGCCGATTATTTAAATCATCGGATCCTACATTTTCCAAGCGGAGTTGCTAGCGGTGGAAGCGCGGATACGGTGATTGGAACAAGCGGAATCTCCGGAGTATCTACTACATTATTGAATAGTCCGAGAGGAGTTGCCGTTGAGGCGTCGGGAGGATTATGGGTCGTTGATACCGGGAATAATCGAATGCTGCATTTTTCCCCACCGTTAACCAACGGAAAGGCAGCGGATTTAGTGCTTGGTCAAACGAGTTTTACATCGGGAGGCACTACTAGCGCGAGCGCGTCCACTTTGGCGAATCCCAATTCAGTAACGATGGACTCAAGCGGAGGGATTTGGGTTTCGGATGCGAGTTATCACCGAACCTTGCATTTTTCGTCTCCGTTTGCAAACGACATGAATGCGGATACCGTTTTAGGACAGTCGACGTTTGGAAGTTCCACTCCGTCAACTTCCCAGAGTGGATTATGGACGCCGACCGGTTTGTCTACGGATGCAAACGGGGGTCTTTGGGTTGCCGATTACGGGAATCGAAGAGCGATTCATTTCTCAGCTCCGTTTACGAACGGAAAGAATGGGGATAACGTATTAGGTGAACCGAATTATACATCCAATAATTCCGGCAATACGGTTTCGGCAGCCTTGATGGGAGGACCGAATGCGCTTACCGTTTCTCCCTGCGGCCAACTTTGGGTGGCCGACTATAGCGATCACCGCGTTCTTTATTATCCGTAGAAAACATATTCTATTATATCGAAGGCAAGATGCCTTCCCTCGCGAAGCTTTAGGATTGCAACCAGAAATTAAGATCTGTAGGAGTTCCAACAGATTTTAGAAGAGAAAACTGATTGTAATAGAAGCAATTTTGTGAAATACGGCATTTCCGCCGCTTCGCTCCGGCCCCCGCCCAAGCAGGGTGGGGTATTTATATCGAACAACCATTGCAAATAGCTAGTCGATCGAAAGTTCCGATAGTTCTTTTGCGGAATTAGAATTCTGCCTATTTTGTGTACAATCGCCTTATAAATTGATTTCGGATCGAATCGATTGTGCCAATTGCCTAAATAGAAATCTTGCCGTCGATTCCAATGAATCTAATTCAAAAAGGGATGTCGACAAACCGTTGTTCGTCGTTATAAACTTCGGAATACTTATGCCTTCTTTCAGATGAAGTGAATTGTTTTCTTTCTGAAATTGATATTTTATTCAAGTTCTCCTAAATCCGATTGACGTATTCTTCTTTGGTATATTGAGTTAGGCGAAAATGTTTCCGTATTAAAATGTCTTATCTGCATAGATTTTGCTAAGTTATAGGCTAGTCGAAGCCGTTTTGTATCGAAGTTATTTAGTTTCATAAGAGAATCATCAATTTGTTCTGACGTATAGAAAAGGATATTCGTGAACATGAACCAATTCAAATTGCCTGTATTAATTTTAACCTCTCTAACAATCATACTCTCTTGCAAACCCAAGCACGATAGCAAAAATAATCTACTAATTGCACTCTTGGCAGCTTCGGGCACACAATCAAATTGTACAGCGAATCCTACACTAACGCTTGGCGAATCGGCAACCGTAGTCTTGGGACAGTCAAGCTTTACGATGTCCGCTTCAGGAACCACCCAAAGTCAATTTAAGCAACCGTCGGGAATTGCGGTAGATTCGAAAGGCGGGTTGTGGGTTGCTGATGCCACTAATAATCGTGTGCTGCACTTCCCAAATGGTGTAGCAACAGGAGGCAATGCGGATATCGTTATAGGCCAGTCTAATTTTACCGCAAGCGGGGCGGGAACAACTCAAAGCACATTGACGACCCCGCAAGGGTTGGCAGTCGATTCCAACGGTGGACTTTGGGTGGCGGATTCCGGGAATCATAGAGTGCTTCATTTCCCAAGCGGGGTAGCTACAGGCGGGAATGCGGATTTGGTCATCGGTCAGGCCAATTATACCAGCGGGACAAGCTCAACTACGCAAAATAGATTGAGTTCTCCCCATGCCGTAGCGGTCGAATCGACGGGAGGAATCTGGATTTCTGACGGTGGAAATAATCGGGCACTTCATTTCCCGAGTGGAATCGTGAGCGGCGGGAATGCGGATCTAGTTTTGGGTCAGTCGAATTACACGACGGGAACCGGCGGTGTAACCGCTCAGAATGCATTGAATGACCCTCGTGGATTGGCAGTCGATTCTAATGGTGGAATTTGGATCGTTGAATATGCGAATAACCGAGTCCTTCATTTTTCGAGCGGAGTCGCAAGCGGAGGAAATGCTGATCGAGTTCTGGGGCAGACAAACTATACTTCCAGCGCTGGACAATTTACTCGTACACAAATTTCCCTTTACCAACCCGAGGGTATCGCGATCGACTCCGGCGGGGGAGTATGGGTAGGGGACACCGGAAATTTAAGAGTGCTTCACTATGCTAGTGGCGTTGCCAACGGCGGGGCGGCCGATAAGGTTTTGGGTCAGTCCGATTATACTAATATTGGTAAAACAGGTCCGACTGCAGATAGCGTTGGCGTCGTTGCGGCTCTTGCGCTGAGTTCTTGCGGCCAACTTTGGGTCGGAGATACCACAAATATTCGAGTCCTATACTTTCCTTAGGGAAAATGAACAAGAAACCTATCGCTCATCGTTTTTGGTTTTATTTTCATCGGAATTGAACGGTTTTTTCAGTATTTCAGCTTGAAAAAGAGCCTAAGTGTGTAGAGCTTTCTAACTTTATATTAATTCTACACAGAAGGTATTTATGAAACCAAACATTGGAATTCCGGATAAAGATAGAGATGCGATCAATAAAGGCTTACAAAGTCTTTTGGCCGATACCTACTTCTTATATCTCAAAACTCATAATTATCATTGGAACGTTACTGGGCCATTATTCAACACTCTACATCTCATGTTCATGACGCAATATACGGAACTATGGAATGCTCTGGATCTAGTTGCCGAAAGAATCCGATCTCTCGGATATCCGGCTCCGGGAACGTACAAGGCCTTTTCTAGCCTGACTTCTTTGAAAGAAGAGGATGGCGTTCCAAAGGCGGAAGAGATGTTAAAAAATTTGGTAGAAGGGCATGAAGCAGTGATTCGAACTGCAAGAGCAATTCTTCCTGCTGCAGAATCAGGCGGGGATGAAGTGACAACGGACTTATTGACTCAACGACTGGAAATTCATGAAAAAACCGCTTGGATGTTGCGAAGCATGCTTGAGTAGAAAATAAAAGTCCGGTAGGATCTGCTCCGGAAAGGACTGAACGGAGAATAACGTTCAGAGCGGAACCCTTTCCAGAATATCCGTCTGTTCGTTACGGATATTCTTACCGGACGGTCAAAGGACCCTAGAGTGTGAGGATATACTCTACCAAATCATCCACATCGTTAGTATTTTTAGTGCACCAAGGATGAGGCGCAGCCGGCATTCCGATCGGTGTAGTCGTTCCTAATTCGTCGGGACCGTATTCGCGTCTCATCTTTTGATAATCCCAGTAATACCAATTATTATCTCCCGGAATCGATACAAAGTATTTGTGTCTTTCGATAAATCGATTTCTCTTAACACCGGTATCCGTATCGGTAGGAGATTTCGGTACTCGAAACACGTCCCCCTTCCTATTATGAGCAGGATACGGATCCGGGAAATCGGGCCCACCTAACGCAGGTATGGAGGCATTGTGCACGGTATAGTAGGAGTTGTATAGCTGCGATCCCTCCGTGCATCGATCGGGATTGACTAGATCCTCCAAATTTCTGACGTGTCCGTCGGTCAGTAAACCTCGATGTTGGACCCAGTACATATCGCGTAAGAACGTTGCTCGGATCGACTGTTGTTTTCGTTGGTAAATGGTCGGGGTGAAGAATCGACCGACTTCGTTTAAACGAAACATCTTTTCGTTGGAGTTCAAACCCACTTTATCGTTATGACAACTTCCGCAATCCCTCTGAAAGACGGTTTTGCCTCGATTGACCGCCGCAGAAATGCCGGAGAACGACTCCCAACCGGTTTGCGCAAAGCTTCCCTCTCCCGGGTCCCCTCCGACTTGACCGCTTAATTTTCCTTTGTATTTTAACCAACGATATAATCCGACTTGCCGTAGCGGTCGATCATACTGATCGAGTTTAGTCATATATGCGGTGAGCGCTTGCAGTTCGTGAGCTCGCATCGAACCTGTGGAACCGTCCGGCTCTTCGGAATGTATGTAAGAACCTTCGAATCCGACGTAGGACTCAGTATGCGATAACGATCTCCTGATACCCATATAATTGGTTACGTTAGGAATCGCGATCGGGGAAAATTGATAATCGTTGTCGGTTTCGCTGCCTTCTCCTTTTATCCGGATCAATGCATGTTCTCCGGCGCCTTGAGGTAGAGAGTAAATGAGAATCGTCTTATCCACGTCCTTAGTGCCGGAATCGAAAACCGGACCGGGTTCGCTTGCGATAACACCTTTAAAGTTTCCTAATAATGACCATTTCAGGGACCATTTGGGATTGGGAAGTCCTGGTATCACTTTTGTGACTACGTTTCCCGGGGTAGCTTCGAAACTGACTCTATAGCCGTGACAAGAAGCACAGTTAAATCCTATCCATTCGCCTTTTCCGGTGTAAGGATTGGACGCTTCCGCATAACGGTAGCCTGCCCAACCGCTGCTTCTGGTATTTCCTTTCAATAGAGGATCCGATCCCAAAAACCCCGGGATCGGAGTCGGTTGAGGATACGGGTCGAAGTAAACGTTATCGGTTGCTGCGGAAGGAACTTCCCCGGCATTGGCTTTGTTTGCGCCGAATAATAATGCTGGATCGGCAATATAACCCGTAACCGGATCGGTGGCTTGGTATCCGAAAATTTTACTCCAATCCAGATTCCGAATGATATGAGCGATACCGATATTAAAATCGTAAGACCAAAAAATCTTTTCACCGAGCGAAAATAATGCTCCGAAGCCGGAATTATTCACGCTTACGGTTAACGGATCGGTGGCCTTTGCATCGCTTAAGATGGAAACAACGTCGCATGCTTGTTTGAAGCTTTCGTCGGTGATTCTTCTCGTTTGCGCATTGATGACATTATGGGATTGTCCCGGTCTTAAAAGAGATTCATTGTATCCGATCCTCTTTTGAACTTGGACGATTAACGGTCCGCTGGTAGTGTGTTCGGGAACGACAAATTGAATTTCAGTATCCGTCCAGCTGACGATATATTTACCCCAGGTATCTTCGATGGCATCCACTTCGAAATTAACCTGTTTGGCGACGTCAAGTCGTTGTTCATACATTGTCAGATCCGTTTCCAAAACTCTGGTATTTCCTATCATAATTTTGGAATAATCAATGTCGGGCCCTGCTCCGAATCCCGTACCTTTCAGAGTGATAGTTTGTCCGGGACTGAGTGTGGGAGGCGGAACCGGAATCGGGCTATTCGGTAAATTTTGCCAGGCAAGATTTCCGTTGATCAGTAAAGATTGCAATTGCGGTTGCGGAAAGGAGGCAGCAGATACGGCTCTGATCCCCTCGCGCAACGCATCGAAAGTGCAAACTTCTTCTTGATTGGGGAATTCGGTAAAAATTCCTACGGGACATCCTGCAACTAAAGCAGTTAGGGTAACTAATGCGATCTTGAATAGCCCCTTAGCTTTTTTCACACTTCGCGTTTCCATTTGTAGCTCCACTCCGACGGTTTGCTGATCCGTCAATTCGTTACTGAGATGAAGAATACTTTGTTAATTAGAAAGAGTCGTCCGACGGATAGAACTCGAACGTTCGGATTATATTATTCGAACTGTTGTTATAAAAAAGGAATTTTAGAAATAAGTGAATTATAAGTAAGGAATAAGAATTACTTTTGCCTCCAACTAATTCTTTCCGTTTTTATAATGAAATAATAAGAAATAACGATCCGGATCTAAGTGATTTGAAAGTCAGAAAACTTGACAGATCGCTCTTTTTTTTTAAACTACCGATCATGTTAAATTTTGGAACGGGAGTCGCGATCATCTATTTCGGAGCCGGACTTTCATTCCTGCTAGCGGTCCAACGTATTCTATCGAGACAAAAAGGGCGAGAGGATAGGTTAGCTACGGTATTATTCGTCGCCTTAGGTATCATTTTATTTTCCTCAGGCAATGTCGTGAGAGAAGTGGATCAAACTTATCCGCATTCCATCTTTCTACTACTGACTTCTTTTTCCACGATAGGGCCCCTGACTCTTTTATACACGCGTTCACTTCTTTACCCGAATCAAGCGCTCGATCGCGACGTCCGATTGCATTTCATCGTCCCGGGTATTTTTCTGATTTTGGAAATCGCATTTTTTGCTAGACCGATTTCGGTAATAATCGACGATTTAAAGGAATTTAGAACCGCTCGTTTTCGACACTATTTGGCTTTTTCGTTCATGATGACTACCTTGTTAACGACAGGATACTTTCTGGTCCGTTATCGAATGCTATTAACCGTATTTTCCGTAAAGGAAATCCGCCCGCAAATCCGCTTCATTTTGACTTTAGCTACGGTCACGGTTTGCGCGATGTATTCTCTGATTTTCGGGTTTATGGCAGGTTGGAACGATCTGTTCGAAATCGGGGGAATGCTCGTAACATTCACCGTTATTTTGCTTTTTCTCGCTCCTGCGAGATATCCCAATTTTTTTGCACCTTTAACGCGGGAAGTTCGCCGAAAGAAATACGAAAAATCCTTATTAGTCGGACTGGATTTGGCCTTGCTTGAACTGAGAATGGATGAGTTGATGCGAGAAGGGAAATTGTACCGAGACCCGGATCTAACTCTCCATAGTCTTGCCGACGATCTAGAAATCAAACCGTACCAGCTTACGGAATTCCTGAACGAACATTTACAGGTAGGTTTCTATAGTTATATTAACCGGTTTCGAATCGACGAAGCCGTGGCATTGCTTTCGGAGAATCCCGAAAAAGACATTCTCTCCATTTGCTATTTTGTCGGATTCAATTCGAAATCTTCGTTTAACGACGCGTTTCGAAAGATTACGGGCAAAACACCTAGTCAACTTCGTCGAACGCGATCCGAAAAAAATACGGAGTCTGCCAAACCGAGGATTGCGAAATCGGTTAGCCTTTAGGGCTGAAATTCCGTAAAAAGCAGGATCCAATTGTCGCTGTTTCTATCCTGCCAATCTTTTTCCGAATAGAATTTACCGCCAACCAGGTCTAGAATCTTTTTCATATAGGGCTCGCCCGGATCAAAATCTTGCGCGTCTAGGAAAATCGAGCCTCCCCATTTCTTTTTTGCCTGTGTATGAGAATATACTCCTTTCAGCAGTTCGATTGCCTTGTTGTCCAAAGGAAAATTATATTTTTGTGAAAGTTCTTTAACGAGTTTGGCAACGGCTTCCGATTGAAGAGGGTTTGCTAAGAGCATTTCAGTATCTTTGCCGACGATCTCGACTTGAAAGCAATTTCTATTCGTTCCGGTCGCGGCGGCGGCCATATGCAAATGGTGGTCCAGAAGCTGATACACTTTCCCGTCCTTGTCCGCTAAGAAAGTCGCCGATAGATTTCGTTTTTCTAATACTTTTAACGTGAGATTATAATCAGGAATCGCAGTAAAATGCAAAACTACGCAGTCCGCGGTGATTGCACCTCGATAATTATATCGTAGTCGACGTTCTTCCGGGAGGAGACCATCCTTTGTTTTTTCAATGGATTCTAATTCCGCTTTCGGGGCAGGCGTTACTCCTCGCCCTTTATCATATGTCGGTTCCTGAGGCTCTCCGGTAGGCCCTGAAAAAGGACGCTCTTTCCTCAAAACCCAATCGGGACCGAATCGGTCTTTCCACTCGGGCTCCGAGTAATATTTTCCTCCCGATTCTTCCAGAAGCGCCTTTACTACGTTTTCGTTTCCGCAATCACCTCCGTCCAGAAATCGACCGAATCTTTTTTTGGCTTGCGTATGAGTAAAAATCCCGTTTCTAGAATCTATATCATAATTTGTGAATGAGATCTTATATTCTTTCGCGAGTTTTCTGATTAAGTTGAATAACGCTTTTTTTTGCGAGGAACGTTTAAGCACATCTTCGCGGTTGCCTTCCCACGCGATATGAATTACATTCTCGTCCATTTTTGGCGCGGCCTTTACCTGGATTTTTCCCGCTTCTTCTACACCGTAGATTTTCCCGTTTCTATCCACTAGATAATGAACAAGCCAACCTCCCGTTATACTCTTGCGAATATATTCTTCCGGGCCAAGTCCTCTCGTATGGTGAAGTAATATTCCCTTTGTCCGGATATTCCACCGATTCAATACTAGATCTCCGAAACGTTCGGCAGAAGGAAGAAACGTTTTTATCGGAACTACCGATTCCGAAACGGACGGTCCTGCCGGTTGAGGGTCTATGGATTGTTCCGATGCGCATTGATAGAATAAAATCGCCAGTATGAAAGCGTATCTACGATTCAACATCCTTTCTCCTTTAGCTTTTCCTTTAATAAAGAAAGGTCGGATCTTACCCGCTCTAGTACGGCCTTGGATTTCGTATGGCGATTTAAAAGATCTTTATATTCTAATATTGCGTGTTTTCTTTCTTTTTCTGCCGCTTGCTCCGGTTCCATCGGAAGGTATTCCAATTCTCGAAAGGCGGCTTCGGCATCCGTCCGGATTCGAGTCCAGACCGATGTGAAGGATGAGAAAACTTCCTTTGCAAGCTTTTCTCTCGAGGATTTCAGTCTATCTTCCATTTGCGGGAGGTCTGTCCGCAAAAAATCTCCCAATGCTTGGGAATCCTGAACCAGTTCCTCGAGGATATTCCGCAGATGGGATTCAACCGCAGTTGCTTGATTTCGCATCGTTCTTCGGGCTCTGAGCGTAATGCGTAAAATTGCGGCAGAAGCCAGCAAAATCACAATTACAAAAACGACGAAGGAAAATTTGGAATGAATCCAAAGGAGTATGGGCGATTCAAACCATTCCGGAAAAAAAAGACCGGCAGTCCCAGTTCCTAAAAATAAAAGAACAAGAACACTGAGGAAAATCCGTTGCATTTCCTTTCTCATTTCCTGCGAGGAATTCTTCCTGTCAAGGTCAAGACGAAGCGTTCCGGAACCGAAACTAATATGGATGGATGCTCTGCCGAACGAATACTCTTCTCGATCTTCTAAGAAGAATCTTCCTAAAGTTGTAAATTTAGGATTTTACAGGATCAAAAAGACCTTAAAGGAAGAAGGTTTTGAAGTTGTCGAGAAACCCGACGGAAAAATTACCTTGGTTTTGAGAATCAAGGAATAGAGGCGATAGGCAGCGTTCAGGAATCTTCTCGAACAAGAGCTGAATGCACTGAACAATTCGCGGATTATATCTTTCATAGCGGTCGGATTTTAGCTAGAAAATCCCCACCCTTCCTGGGCGGGGGCCGGAGCGCAGCGGTGGAAATACCGCGTATCACAAAATTCAAAGAGCCACAACCCATTTTCGATCCGAAAGATCGGTATGAGCTCCCACAGAATCCAGCCCTTTTTCCCCGACACCACTAAGAGAAGATGCTTGCCGGAAAGAAGCTTTTCTGAACCAAGATTCTAATCCCCTAAGTTCGGCAAATCTTCCGAATATTCTTTCTGCTCTTTTTTCTTGGGTATTAAGCTATCCTTGCAGGATTTGCTCACAATAGAATCTATCTTTTCTTTTTCAGGGGTCCGTGGCATGATCCGCAAATAGATCCGGTAGTTGCGAATGGCTCCCGGGCAATATCCTGCCTTTAAATATAGACTTCCCAATAACCTCCGTGCTCCGGGATGGGAGGGTTCGTGCTCGATCAATTTATTAGCCAGCCGCATGGCTTTCTCCGGATTTGTCTGAACGATCTTTCTTGCCTCCTCCCAGTTGGGCAGGAGTTCATCCTCGTAAAGACGATAAAGATGATCATTCCCCATATCGAATACTTTGAACACGACAGTATCCTGGGCGCCGCTCCGACAAATTCCGTACCAAATATCTTCCTGATTTTCAGTGATTTTATTTCCGCGGATTGTAACTAATTCGGTTCCATCCAGACACCCGGCCATTTTATAAATGTCTTTCATTGCGGCGGGTGAAGCTGCCATCAATACGCGGGCATTATTGGAATAAAATGCGATATCGTCTTCCGGAAGTGCATCTTCCGGATTGGCGGTATTCGGCGTATCATTGAAGACCCGAAGCTTGATGGAAGATTCCAATACCCAGTTTGGCAACTCCAAGCTCTTAATAAAGGAATCGTTAGGTTTCCAGATAGTTTGAATGGAAGCGCAGGACGAGAAGTAGCAAAGGAAAATGCCGAGTCCGATCTTTGATAAAGGGAAGAATTTGAATAATCGAGTCTCTTTTCCGGTTGCCACAGAGGGTAACATGTGTTTTTTCGATAATAGAATCAACTAGGAAACCGATGCCTAAGGAACTCAAAGCAAAACTGAACGGTACAGGTCAAAAACACTGTATCATCGTATCCCGTTTTAACGAATTTATCGTGGAAAGTCTTTTGAAAGGAGCGACGGACGCTCTACTTGCGACCGGCGTCGAAGACAAAGACATTACTATCGTCCGGATTCCCGGAGCGTACGAGTTTCCGCTTGTCGTTTCCAAAGCTGCTGCATCCAAGAAATACGACTCCATCATCTGCTTAGGCGCTGTGATTCGCGGTGCAACTGCGCATTTCGATTATGTTGCGGGAGAGTCCGCCAAAGTCGGTTCTATTGGGGTCCAATATTCTCTCCCGGTAGCTTTCGGAATTCTAACAACAGATACTATTGAGCAGGCTATTGAGAGAGCCGGGACAAAAGCCGGTAATAAAGGTTATGAAGCCGCTCTGACAGCCGTTGAAATGGTCAATCTGTTGGCACTACTCTAATCCATGTCCACTTCCCGCAGGAAGTCCAGGGAGATCGCCGTGATGGCGCTTTATCAGCTGGAATTAGTGAAACCGCCCTTATCCGAAGTCTTAAAATTCAAATGGTACGACAAAAAAATCGAAAAGGATGAGAGGGATTTTGCCGTTTCGATTATAAATGGGGTTGTGAAAAACGGCGAGGCCATCGATACTCTAATCAAGAAGTACTCGAGGAATTGGGATTTTGAAAGAATTTCCCCGGTGAATAAGTGTATATTGCGCTTATCCATCTACGGGCTGCTTAACTCAATGGAAATCCCGCCTACAGTCGTGATCGACGAAGCGGTTGAGCTAACCAAAGAGTTTGAGAGCGAAAATTCGGTTCCGTTCATTAATGGAATCCTGAACTCCATTCTTCAATACGAGACCAACCGACATGGAAAACCCGATCCGCAAAAACCGGATCTTCCTGGAGACGGAAGAACCTAAAGCCTCAGCCTATTACGGTGAGGAGCCGGAAGAATTTCGGCCTCGTCGTACTTATAATAAATTAGCATTTTTCTGGGGTGCGATGATACTCTTGGTGCTTCTCGCATTCTTGGCCGCGGGATGGTACTACTATACTCATCGTCAAACGGATTTAATAGGTGGAAGTTTTTCCGGAAGCAAAGATTTACTGGCTCCCAAAGGAGATATCAGTAGACTTTTGGAAAGGCCCTATCTTCCGGAAGGCAGCGCTAATCCGCAGCTAACCAAATGCATCAATCTTTATAAAGAGAGATTCACTCGACAGGCTTTCGATTATTGTACCGAATTTCTAAACGGACCTTCGACAGAACAGGAGAAGTCGGTGGCGCTTACGGTTCTCGGAGTCATTCACGACGAAGCCGGGAGATTTCCGTTAGCGATCGAACGCTTGCAAAAAGCGGTACTCTACGATCCCAAAAACGTTCACGCATATTATAATCTTACTCTAGCCTATAAGCATAACGGTCAATTCGCGGATGCAAGATCTACCGCGATGAAAGCCAAAGAGCTTGCCCCCGATGATCCGCGGATCGCTCTTTTAGCCGGGAATTTATTCAATGAAATCAACGACCCGGACGCGGCTATTGACGCCTATAAGCGGGGATTATCTACCTCACCCGATGATCCATATCTGGCCTATAACTTAGCCGTTAGCTATTTTAAAAAAGGGGAACTTCCTCAGGCAGAAGAGCAATTCAAGCTGGTAATTCTAAAATCCAGGGGAGGAAAGTTATCCGCTCTTTCCAGCGCGTATTTGGGAAATATCGCTTATAATCGCGGGGATTACGGCTCGGCGGAACATTATTTTCGAGAAGCCGCGACTCTTTCTCCAAACGATGCAAAAGCTCTATATAACCTTTCCGTAGTATTAAAAAAGAACGGAAAGATGGAAGAAGCGTTAAAATATCTTGAGATGGCCAAGTTAGCCGGCGCTTCGGATCCGGAGATTTTCAGATCCATTGCGGAATCATTCGAACAATTAAATCAAGGAGAGCAATCTATAGATGCTCTTCATAAAGGTTTAAAATACAATCCGAACAATTTAGACTTACTTTTTCAATTGGCGGAAACGTATTATAATCGAGGTGATTTACTCGCTGCCGAAGAGACGTATCGGAGAATCGTCGACTCGACTCCCGGAGATAGTTTTACCGAAACCGCTCTGATCAATTTGGGCGTGGTATTGGACCAAATGGAACGGTATGGGGAAGCCGTAACGTACCTGAATCGCGTGTTGGATATCAACCCTAAAAATGCAAAGGCCTATTATAATCTCGGCTTGGTATACAAACATACCGGCAACGGAGTGCAAGCGATTGAGAATTTCCGGAAATCGGCGTATTTAGATCCTACGGATATCAAGCCTAAGGAAGCTTTAGGCGATTATTATCTAGAAAATAAATTCTATCGCGAAGCAATCGAAGAGTATTCCGCTCTGTTTAAACAGAAGGAAGACTATTATAAGGTGGCTCTTAAATTAGCGGAAGCGTATATCGGTTCGAATCAAACTTCGAGCGCGGAAAAAATCCTATTACAAATATTGAATCAATCTCGGAATAGCGCGGAATTACAGCAGGCACATAAGAAGCTTGCCTTATTATATAACAAGTCCAAGGATCCGGATTTGCGGAACAGGGCAAAGGACGAGGCGTATCGATCCGCGCATATGAATCCGGACGATTACGAAGGTCGCTTAGTTCTGACGAAAATTTTATTGGACTCCAATTCCGTTTTGGATCGCGAAAAGGCTATCGAGGAATTGACCGCGATCGTTCGCTCCGAAGTAAAACCCAAAACCGCATCGACGGCGTACAATTATCTAGGCGTTGCTTATTATAAGAATGGAGAATATAAAAAAGCTGTTCGAGCGTTTCAAAACTCCATAGATTTGGATCCTTCCAATACGGAAGCTTACGATAATAAGCGTGCTGCTTCTGCCGCGTTAGAAGGTTCGTCGCAACGGGAGGGAGTTTTCTGAGACGGATTTCCTTCCTTCTCTTCTTTTGCTTCTTCGTCATTACCTCCTTCGTACATTCTGAGGAGGTAAAAGATCCTTTCAAAGAGGATGTTATATCCGATGGAAGAAAGCAGGCGAAATCCATCCAAGAGATCCGCAGCCGCGCAAGGTTGGATCTTGTTCGGGAACTACCTCGGATTCTTTCGAATCCGAATTCGAGAGAGGATACGCAGTTTGCAATACTCGGATTATTCTCCGATATCGACGATTTGGATTCGCTCGCTCCGAATTGGAGCGGAGAAGCCGAGGCCTTGTTTAAAATAACGAAAAACGTCGAGCTTCAAAAGAAAATCCTGGAACTAGCCGAAAGAAAGAAAGAAAAAAGACTGATCTATGCCGTAATTACCGGTTTGACTCATACGGATTACGAGCTTAGGCAGATTGCATATAGATGCGTTCAGGTCATGAAGGATGATCGCGCCATGCCGAATGTTTTGGATTTGGCCAATTCTCCCAATCCGATTTATCGAGAGTACTTTTTAGAATCTTCCATTTGGATTAAGGATGAAAGAGTCCAAAATTTGATAAATAAGTTCTCGACCGATGAAAGTCCGGCGTTGAGAAGAAAATTCATATCCACGTTACTGAAGAACAATCTCCAAGACTCTCGGGGATTGATTCCAAAAATGGCGGCAAGTGACGAAGATGAGGATGTTCGTCTGCAAGCTCTCGAGGTCCTGAAAGACAGAAAAAATAGGCAATATATTTCCTTATTTTATAAAGGGATTACCGAACAAAATCCCGATCTTCGGGCCGTGTGTGCCGAGGCTTTATTTCCCTTCGTAGACAAATCTGGAGCAAAGTCCGTTTCGGAACAATTATCTAAAGAGACCGTAAACAGCTTAAAAATTAGATTGATAGATCTTTTACTTGAATTGGGAAATCACGGAGGAGGGCAGGGGCTTATTACAGTTTTAGAAAATGATAAAGAACCTTTTTTACGATCCAAGGCCGCCGAAGCTATCGGTAAACTCGGGTTTAATCCGGGTTCGGTCGATTTAAAAAGAATTTTGGATAAAGAAAGGAACATCGACGTAAAACTTTCCATTTTACGAGCCGTTGGCGATCTGAAAGAAAAGACGACTGTTCCTGCTCTGATAACGTTCGCTTCAAATAAGAAGGAGAAACTTACGTTACGCTTGCAAGCCGTAGATACGATTCGAATTATCGGTGATCCGGAATGTTTACCCGGACTGTTCGACGCCTATGTTTTCGAAAAGACTCCGGAAGTAAAACATGAGTTGGAAAGAGCCACTCGTGAAATTTTGCTTATCAAGACCGCTCGTTAGAGTTTTCAGATCTTAGTTACGAACTGTTTCGGAAAATTATGGAAGATCAATGCCCCTTTTTTCCTGCAATCGCATCTCTATGAACGTATTCCTACTTTTTGTTTTCCTATGCCTAATTTGTATCGATTGTCGTGCGAATGTTCGTACTTCCTTCGATGAATTACCTCCCGAAAACGAGTTTAAGAAAGGGATCCCTGATGGGCAGACTTGGAACGGTTCTTACGCGGTCGTTGCCTCCGAAATTTGGGGGGACAAATTAAAAAAGATCCTTTCCGATCCGAATAATTTTTCCCGACCGGACTTTGACCGAGATCATATTCAAGAAGGTTTTTCGGAATTAGAACGATTCGGAAAGCGGGCGTTCCTGATCACGATTCGTCCTAAATTCGGCGGACGCGAAGTTACCGAGTTGGGGGAGACAGGAGTTCGATTAGGAGAATGCGACGCGATCGACAAATTGGAAATTCCTTATACTTACGTAGTTTTTCCGGAAAGTTTGTTTCAAACATTAGAGAGATTCCCTAAAAATCCTAGCGAAAGTTATGCGATGTTAGTAAAACCGCGTAAAAAAGCCCGGCCTTACTACGAAGAGGAGACCAGGCGAATCATCGCCACATTTCAAAAAGGATGCATAGTGCCGGGGGAGAATAAATTGGATATACAAATTCTAGGTTATGAGCTCTTGCTTTTTCGCTTTATTTTTCGATACGATCAATAAAATCAATTTCTTGAATTCTCTTTCGTGCGTTTTATCGAATCCAATTCGGAAAAAATCCAAGCCTCTCTTGGATCGTCGCGTCGTGGGCGGGTACGATCTGTAATTTCGGATAACGCGTTAGTAATTGATGAACTTTTTCCAATTCTTCGCCCAAAAGATTCGGATTGTTGTCGGCGATCCATCTCGCAGCTCTAGGTTTGTGGGCTGGAAAGCTGAATCCTTCCTGGGACCAGGTGGTATCTCCTGTAAAAAAATATCTACGCTCTCCGGAGATATTTATGAATGCTCCCACGGAGCCGGGCGTGTGACCTTTAATCGGGACAAAGACCAGACTTCCGTCTCCAAACCAATCTTTACTACTTTCGTAGTTCTCGTAGGGTCCATCATTAAAGATTATATTCCCCCAAGCCACCTCATCTCCGGAAAATTGAGAAGATATGTATCCTTTCTTTTTTCCGTCGTGCGACGAGGCGAATTCCTTCTCCGCGGATGTGGTGTAAATTTTCGCCCAAGGAAAATCTTTAATTCCGCTGGCATGATCCCAATGCAAATGGGAAAGAAATATGGACTGGATTTTTCGAGAATCAAAGCCCGCCTCTTTCAATTGACTAATCGCGGGGCGATCGTTTTTGTACGCGAGTAGAGGTCTTTTATAAAATTCATGTTGCTTAAATTCGTCCGCGACACGGGTTCCTAATCCCGAATCGAATAAAAGAGTTCCTTTCGGATGCTGCACTAACACGGCGGTGTGAATTATTTTACGTTTTTTGAATATTGACCCGCCTTCTACGATAAACGCCTCCAGGGTGTTCCCTTCGCCGGTCTTAATGAGCGAAAAACGGATATCGGGTCGAAAGTCCTCCTTGGAAGCGCGAGGATCGGATACCGTTTCGGACACCGTCGAAACGGAGGGGATCGCCAATCTTGGAAATCCGAGAAGGTAGAACTGAGACGCCGTAAAGATAATCAGAACGATCAGGATTATTTTTAATGATTTCATATTTTATTCCTCTGCATTAAGTAATTGTTTTGCGGCTTTTGCCGCTGAGCGAAGGGGGCGAACATCCCTGCTTGTTCTAGAAAGTAGTATCGCGCCCTCCATTAGGGAAAGTAAAACGAGGGAAAGCTCTCGGGCTCGAACTTTTCCGTATCCGGAATTTCTCAAGAAAAGCTCCAGTTTCGCATTCCAATTTTTGAATATATTTTGACAGATTTCGTTTACGGCTCCGTCTTCCGAGGCGGTTTCGTTTGCAGTTGTGGAAATCGGGCAGCCTTTGGAAAAGTTAGAAGCGATCAGTTTTGTCTCGAGGGATTGTAAAATATTTTCGATACCGTTAGCAGCGCTTTTCGAGTTCTTCAATACTCGCTGGAAAAATTCCCCCATTTCTTCGCCCGAACTCGATAAAGCTTCCGTCGCTAATTCCTCTTTACCTCCCGGAAAATGGAAATAAATGGATCCTTTCGGAGCTCCCGACGCCTCGACGATGTCGTTTAAACCGGTCCCGGAATAGCCGCGTGTTTCCAGCGCTTCAGCCATTGCTCGAACCATTCTATCCCTGGATTTTTCACCCTTTTCGCCCATAGATTTCCATCGAACATTAAATAAATAGACCGGTCAACATAAAAAATTCAGGCTCAAAATAGCAAGAACCGGGTTGAGGACGGTCTCCAGGAGGTATATTCTCCATTTATGGAAAAAAACGTGGTTATTGCACAGGGTTTATGGTGTCGGAGTAGCTTATACGTTCCGATGGCAAAAAAGTTTCAGGAAAGAGGGTATACGTATTCGATCCCGGAATTACGAAACGACGGGGTCATGGAAGAAGGGGATGTATTACCCGATTCGAATCGATATCTGGAAATACTGCAAAAACAAAGCATCGATTGGGAGAATACGATTCTGATAGGTCATTCGTTTGGAGGATTATTAGCGCAAATCATTGCAGCACGGGTAAAACCTAAAGCATTGATCCTTCTCAGTCCCGTCGTACCCGCAAAATACAATCGGCCTGGCTTACATGCGATCGCTTTCGGAATATATTTAACATTCATTTCGAGATTTTTTACGAAGTCATCCAGGCCGAGTCTATCCGGATTTTCCACTTGGATTTATCAGTGTTTATCCAGTAAAGAGAGAGAAGACTTATATCCTTCTTTTTTGAATGAAAATCCGTTTGTAGTGCGCGAATGCGTTCTTCCGGGAAAAATTTCTCGGACCGCGTATACTTCCAAATCTCAGATCGAATGTCCTGTTTTTGTGGCCGCTGCGGAGAAGGATAGGATCGTAAACGCCGAATCTTTGCGAAAATTTGCCGATCGATATGCTGCCGGTTATAAGGTTTACGAGAACACATCCCATTGGATGATTACGGAAAGTTCTATAGGGCAAATTGTGACCGATATTTGCGATTGGTTGGATAAAAAATGAACTTAAAGAAATCGGCGGAATATTATCGAACGGTCGCCAGAGTGATCGAATACATCGATTCGGTTTTTCCGGAGCAGCCTGACTTAATCGAATTAGCCTCCGTTGCAGGATTATCGGAATATCATTTTAATCGAATTTTTTCGGAATGGGCCGGTCTTCCGCCGAAACGGTATTTGCAGTTTCTAAGGCGTGAATATGCGAAAGAGATAATGCAAAAAAGCTCGAGTGCTTTGGATACGGCTCTATCGCTCGGAATGAACGGAACCGGAAGGCTTCACGACTTATTCGTTACGACCGAGGCCGTGACGCCCGGTCAATGGAAAACGAACGGAAAAGATTTAAAAATTCGTTATGGAATTCATCCGAGTCCGTTCGGAAATATGTTCGCGGCAAAAACCGACAAAGGGATTTGCGAATTGCATTTCGTGGACGATTTAACGATCTCCGAAATCGAACAAACCTTTCGCAGGAAATGGAAAAACGCTGAACTCATAGAGGATGCGAATGCCACGTCCGATCTCAAGGAATTGTTCTCACCTTCTCGGAATAGAATAAAAATTCATCTCTTCGGAACGAATTTCCAAGTGAAGGTATGGGAAGCCTTAATGGCGATTCCGGAAGGGGCTCTAATTTCGTATGAGGATCTTGCGGAGCGCACAGGTTCGAAACGATCGGTCCGAGCGGTTGCCTCTGCGGTGGCCAAAAATCCTCTAGCATATTTAATCCCATGCCATCGGGTTATTCGTAAAACAGGAGTATTAAATAGATATAGATGGGGGACCACCCGAAAAGCGGCCATCATTGCCTACGAGGCTGCCAAACTAGAGAAACATTAAGTCGGAATAATGATTCCAATATAGGTGAATCATTATTCCTTAATATATAATTCGTTCCTAAAAAGAGCGATCATTTCACTTCTTTTATTACCTGAACTTGAGGAAAGAGTAAAAAACTTGCAGAGTTCATTCAGGAGAAGTAAAATGATTTTTATAGGAGACCTCCCGAAACGATTGAAAGACGTCCTGGGACTGGACGAATCGAATCAGTTTATCGACCTACTAAATCATGCATTTGAAGCCGAAACGGAATTTTTGGAAAGCCGGGTTTCGAATCATTTCGCCAAATCAATTGCGGAAGAGTCGGGAAAATTACGGTTAGAAATGCAGCAATCAAACTTAGATGTAGGCCGACAATTCTTAGACCTCCGGGAAAATGTTCAGGGAGGATTTACGAATGTTGAATCAAGAATTGAGATTCTTCGTAGCCAGATGATTGAGAAGTTTGGATCAACGGTCGTTGAGATCAAAATTCAGAAAGCAGATATGACAGAAAGATTTGCAGAGACGGATGCGAAGATTGAATTTCTACGATCAGATATGACTGAAAGATTCGCAAAGACTGATCTAAAGATTGAAACATTACGGTCGGATATGACCGAAAGATTTGCACAGACAGATGTGAAGATTGAAACATTACGGTCGGACATGATTGAAAGATTCGCAAAGACTGATTTAAAGATTGAAACATTGCGGTCGGATATGACCGAAAGATTTGCAGAGACGGATGCGAAGATTGAATTTCTAAGATCAGATATGACTGAAAGATTCGCAAAGACTGATCTAAAGATTGAAACTTTACGAGCAGATATGACTGAGAGATTTGCCCGGATGGATGTAAAATTCGAAACCTTCCGGACGGAAATACGAACTGATATAGCTGGTTTGAAAGTGGACATCCATGCTGCCATTGCAAATCAGACGCGATGGATCTTTACCAGTCTATTAGGGATAGCGGCTATCTTACCGATCATTTTCAAATTAGTCGATAAGATGTTGCGCTATCTAGATATATTGCTTTAGATATTCTTTACCTTTTAAATGGCTCGGGTATAAGATCGGAAAATCATTGCCTGTTCTCTTGCGCCATCGTCGGTATGCTCTGCTGGAATCCCAATAGACTTCGTATTCGGATTCCAATCTAAAGAGAAGTTTTTCCCAGAAAAGGAAATGATTGTCTATAAATTCTTGGCGAATATCCTTCTCACGGGAGGTTAGCGGACATTTAGAAGTGAATTCTTTCATGAAAACTAATCCTACGATCACGCCTCTTGTATCCAAATACGGTTCTAAAGGAAATGTGCGACAACTAACGGAACGATTTTCCCTTTCGCAGTGTGCGACGCCTTTGCATTCGCAAAACGTAATTTTTCTTTGGTCGTATTCGGCGAATTCCTTTTTTTCCTCTTTTGTGACCGGAACGTATTCCTTCCAAAGATCCGTCCTTTCCGAAAGCATTTCATATTCGGATTTATACAATGCGGGGAGTGCGTTATCCGCTTGGCAACAAATAGGAATTCCCCCGTTGGTGGGTGCACATAAGGAACCGCAATTGTATTCGGTTACTTCTTCTTGCAAAAGCGAATAATAATATTCGACTTCTTCTCTTGTAAGCGCTTTCGGGTCAAGCTTGGCGGCTCTCTTCATCGATCTCTTGCTCTCTCTTTCTTTCTCTTTTCGATAGCACCCGATTCAAGTAAAGAACCCGGAAGAAAAGGTAACCCCCTCCCATTAAACCGGAAGAAAGAAGGAGACCCCATTTACGATAGAAAAGGTCGGAATTCGATGAGAGCCAATCGTTTTTTTGAAAAATAACGAGTATTAGGGATACGATCATCAGAAAGCTAAAACATCCCAGAAAGAAAAGCGTAGTATTCCGAAGCGACCAGAGTTTGTCTTCACGTTCGTACTTCAGGAGTAGAAACTGTCGGTATAATCTTTGGTATTCTTTAGGCGTCGAAATTTTTTGTATTTCGAAGTATTGTTCGAATTCCTTTGGAACTCCGTTCGGGTCCAATAATACTAATTCGTAATCTAAAGAACCGTCATAACGTTTTCTTCGAACCGGATCGGAAAGATAATAGTATGCTTCCGCCCCTTCCCGTATAGCTTCCGTTCTCCAGGGGTACCACATGTTCAAGTCTAAGGAGGAAATATAATTATCGAACGCTTCTTCAATATCGTTTTTTTCGGCGTCTCGAGGCAGTCCCAATAATCCGTAATAATCTGCCTTTCGGTTCATGCTAATACCTACGGTTATCAATCCTTGGTTTTTCCGTTTTTCCCGATTCTGCCCGATTCGAGAAGATTAGGAAACGATTTTTCAATCGGGAAAAGGGTCATGAAATCACCTTTACACACGATTTCTACCTCAAAAACTCGTCTTATGAGCGTCATAGAAGCTGCTGTCAAGGCCGGCAAGGTTTATATAGAGACTTACGGCTGCCAAATGAACGAATACGATTCCGGGATCGTCGCTAGTTTAATGCAAGGCGCTCAATATGAAACGGTTTCCGATCCTGAAGAATCCGACGTCATCTTTTTGAATACTTGTGCGATCCGCGAGAATGCGCACGCTAAAATCTACGGTCGTTTACAAAGTCTAGGCTATTTAAAAAAAAGGAATCCTTCCCTTGTGATCGGAGTTCTGGGTTGTATGGCTCAGAATCTCGGTGAGGATTTGTTCCATCAGGAACTTCCTTTGGATCTAGTGGTCGGACCGGATAATTACCGCACGTTGCCGGACTTAATTTCCAGGATACGCACGGGGGAACAATCCGTTTCTCTAACTCGTCTTTCCAAAATCGAAACCTACGACGAGATCGAGCCGAGGGTTGTAAACGGGGTTCAAGCCTTCGTTACGATTATGCGCGGTTGCAATAATTTTTGCACTTTTTGTGTAGTTCCTTATACAAGAGGCCGGGAAAGAAGTAGGGATCCGCATTCGATAGTACGGGAGACTAGAGATTTAGTCGCCCAAGGCGTAAAGCAACTGACTCTTTTAGGTCAAAATGTGAACTCTTACAAATTCGAAGATATCGACTTTGCCGGTTTAGTAAGATTATTGTTAAACGAAACGGAAATCGAGAGAATTCGTTTTACGTCGCCTCACCCGAAAGATTTCCCCTTGCACTTACTCGAGTTGATGGCGGAAAATCCCAGATTTTGTCCGAATATACATTTACCTCTTCAATCGGGGAATACCGAAGTCTTAGCGAATATGAAACGGGTTTATTCTCGGGAAGAATTTCTGGATGTCGTTGATCGAATCCGGGGTTATGTTCCGCATGTAGGATTGACGACAGACATCATAGTAGGATTTCCGGGAGAAACCGACGAGCAATATGAAGAAACACTCGATGTCGTTAGAAAAGTCGGCTTCGATATGGCGTTTATGTTTAAATATTCCGAAAGAGAGGGGACGATCGCGCAGAAGCGTTATCCGGACGATGTTCCCGAACAAGTAAAAGGGGAACGACTTACGAAGTTGGTCGATTTACAGACCACGATATCTTTGGAACAGAATCAGTCGAGGATCGGAAAAACATATCCTATTCTAATTGAAGGAATATCGAAGAAATCTTCTAACGAAGTCTGCGGTAGAACTCCTTGCGGTCGCATGACTGTTTTTCCGATCCCTGAAGGCGAGGATTCCGAATCGATGATAGGTCGGTCCGTTTCGGTTACGATCGTATCCGCTACAAGCGCTACCCTAAAGGGAAGGATCCTTGCTTGAAAAAAACTTCCCCTTCACCAAAGGGGAAAGGCGCTTCGGCCCAATCCTCTGCAAATAGCAAGGCTCGTACTACCCGAAAGGGAAGTACGGAAGTTTTCGGCGTAGAAGCAAAAGGCAAAGTCAGACAAGGTACGGACCTCCGTTCCGTTAGAGTTCATAGCATCGCCGATCTTCCTCCCGGATTTTATGTTCATACGGATCGGGAAAAATTTTGGCGGTGGATTCCGATCTTGGATCGGTATATCTTATCGGAGATCGTTCCTCCGTTTTTCGTATCCCTTCTATTTTTCACAACCGTCTATATGGCTCTCGCTCTTCAAAAGATGATCGGTCTTTTCGTCGGGAAAGGCGTGGATCCACTTCGCTTATTGGACTATTTCGGTTATCTTCTGGGAAATATCATGCCGATGACCATCCCAATGGCCTGTCTTATGAGCGGGGTTATGGCTGCCGGACGGTTATCCGGCGATTCCGAAATTACCGCAATTCGCTCTGCCGGGATTAGTTTCTCCAGAATCTACGTCGTGTTTCTCATTTTCGGAACTGTCATGGCGCTTGTGGTCGGTTATCTGAATTTTTATCTTTCTCCCGAAAATACCAGAAAGATGGAGGAATTTAATAAATGGGTTATGGCTTATAATCCTCTTCTTGCCATGACTCCGGGGCAATTCAGCGGAGATAAAACGCAAGGTCTTTTCGAGGAAAAAGGACGGACCATGTATACGGAAGGAGTGAACGCCGAAACCGGAGAATTAAGCGGGGTTCAAATTCGGGAATGGACAATCTCTCTCGAAGGCGACGAATACTTTTACATAGGTACGACGGCGATTCCAATGGGCGGCTCACGCCTTTCGCAGATTATTTCCGCTAAAAAAGGTACCCTTGTGGAAAAAATGGGACCGAACGGTGAATTCGAAAAATCGATCCGATTGAAAGGCGGTTGGATTTTGGAATGGAATCAAGATAAGAAAGGATTCTCCGTATATGATTTACGCAACGGGGAAATGGATTATAACATTCCCAAAAAGGAAGAAAAGAAAACCTTAGAGCTGAACGTAAGTCCGGAAACATTCACGATGCCGGTATTGATCTCTATTCGAAACAGCATTGAAAGCGAAGGATTGGAGAACATTCCCGGATTAGAAATTTTGCACGAAATGGGATTGTCCATAAAAGGGATCGGGGGTCTGAAAGCGATGGTAACTCAGTTGCAGATCGATGTTATTCAAACCGCACAGGATCCGACCATTTCCGCTTCCGAAAAGACTCAGAAATTTTCGATTCTGACTCAATTGGACGCTTTACTAAAACAATCCAAAAAGGTACTCGCGAAATTTAATGTGGAGATCCATCGGCGGATTGCGATGCCGATCTCTTGTTTAATTTTTTCGATTATCTCTCTTCCGCTCGGTTTAGTGGTGAAACGTTCCGGAAAAGGGATGAGTTTTACCATGGCAGTGGTTTTGATCATAATATATTGGGGTTTATTCACCGTCGGTAGTAACGTCTCCGATAATAGTAAATTTCCGGTTTGGCTCGGTCCCTGGGCCGGTAATATCGTCGTTACCATAATTAGCTTGAATATCATGCTAAAGAGAACGGATATGCGATTGCCTTTACCCGTTATGAAGTTTTTTGCGAGAATCGGGGAGAGACTTTCTCCCGTCTCCGATTTCCTAACCAGGAGTTTCGGGTATTTGGAACCCCTAAAAACGAAATTGACAGTGGTACTCAAGAAATTATCTTTATGGAGAAACCGGGAAGGAAGGGGTTAGCCTTGAGCCCGGCAGGATCCGAAAATTTCGGATTCCGTCATCTTTAAGACGCGCGCATAGGGGGCAGTCGGCTTTGAAAACCGCAAATATATGGCATATCACCTCCGGAGCGGAATTCCCCGTCCATATCTGGAAGCATCCCCGTATCAATATAGAATTGCGCAAAGTGATCCTCAAGGATTACAAAACGATCGAATTAGATCCGCAAGATATCAATGTCTTCTATGTAAATACCCAGATCAAAGAATGGAATGAAATTAAAGACGATTTTTTGAAACGTTTCGAATTGCATCCGTTCGTTGCCTTAATTATTATCGTTTCTCCCGATGCCGAGGAAATTTTTCCGAAATTGTCTCCTAAGGGTAAATCGGAGGTCTTAGAAAATCCGGTTCAACCTAGGACTCTACGCATTATTTTGGATAGAGTCATTCAAACGGAATTCTTTAAGCTGATCGCTAACGAAATCGGTAATAGCTGCCTGGCAAATGTAGGCTTCTTTGAAGGCGTTTTCGAACTGGCAAATAAAGAATACCAGGATGCGCATAAAGCGAATGCCGCCTTACATGCTATTTTAGAATTTGAAGCCAAGATAAAGAAGAATAACGAAGACATCAATAAGGCGATCGAGAGAGTCAACGAGCTTAAAAATCAAGAACTGCTTACCTTGCATGAGCGTTTGAAAGTTTCGGAGATTATCGACAATCTTAAAACGATGGAATTGAAACATGCGTTGGAGTTGAGAAAAGCGACCGAGCGCGCACTCGAATATTCCAGTATCGAAGAGATAGAAATGAATCGGATTCTGGAAGCTCAAACGAAATTATTCGCGTACACCGAACAAGAAATACGAGAGTTAGTCGAAGAAAATAAACGACTTCGTAAGGAATTGGGTCTTCCCGAGCATACCTGATCTGGAAGAGGCGCTGCGAGTCGTTAATCCCGCGCAAGCAACTCCATTACTTTTTTGAATTCGTAGGAATTTTGACCGTATTTAAGTTCCGCGTAAAGAATTCCGTGTTTTCTTCTTAAAGATAGATAAGATTGGGCGCTATCTTCATCCTTACTTTTCTTGGCAGCTAGATAGAGTCTTTCATAGCAATGTGCGAGAAGTTGATGGGGTTCCGCCTCTTCGTTGAATTTCGGGTCTAAGTTAATGTATTTTTCCAGAAAACCGGCCGACTGAACGAAGTTTCTCATCGCATATTGGTGCTTGATCAATTCTCGGTAGACGCCCGCCTGAATCTCCAAAAAAGAATTCGTTTGCTTCACTTTCGGGTTTTTAACTTTATCAAGATTTTGTGATGCCATTGCGAGCAGGCTAATCGTCTCCAGTCTGGCCCGAGCAAGATCCCGATTCACGACTCTTTCGAAATTTTCGAGTCTTGTTTTTCTTTGCCAATCATATCTTTCGGAATCCAACGATTTGGCTTCCTCTTCTCTTCGTCTCCGATCGATTGTGGAACTGGATTTTCTAAACGTATCTAACGCCTTCCCGAGCTCTTCACCTGCCTTCTTTATTAAGGATTTTGAATTATCTTCGGAGAAATTGCCGAGAAAGTCCAAATCATGAAACTCTAAAGGGTTTTCACTCCAGGGGCCTTCGCTCGCAGACTCAGGAATAAGCATTTCCAGCCTTTTTTCGGGGAAGCGATCATGCGGATCGGTTTCCCCCAATAGACAAAACAAGGGTGCTATCAGGATGAGAATGAGGCTTTGCTCTTTATTGGGAAAGTTTAGCGAACTAAAAAAGCGCATTCATAAATAAGATCGGCGCCTAGAGGATAAACATAAGCTCGAAACTATGTTTCCTAGTATTTTAAGACGATAAAGGTTTCGGTTGAGTCTTCCATCTACGGTGGACCCAAAAGTATTGTTCGGGCGATTTCCTGATCTTCGTTTCCAATACTTTCGTCCAGATCTCGGTTGTTCTTTTGATCATGTCCTCCTTCGTTTCTTCCGGCAACCTTTCCGGAATTCCTAAATCTTCGCAGCTGATTTCGAATTTTCCTTTGCCCTTGTATTCAGTGGTATAAAAGACCAGCGGGACTTTTGCCATGTAGGCCATCACCGCCGGGCCTTGGTGCGTCGAGGCGGGCCTGTTTAAAAACCGGATGAAAATCCCGTTATCTCCCGCGTTTTGATCTGCGAAGAACGCCAGCCAGTATCCTTCTTTTAATTTACGAAGAACTTCCGTCGGTCGATCGATCGGAATCGTGGCAACCGTACCGGCGTTCCGTCTTCTCTTATCCACCCAATTGCTGACATAAGGATTTCTAGCCGGTTTGTATAGAGTACCCACCTTTGAAAGTCGAAGTGGCATATAAACTGCCATACTCTCCCAATTTCCTATATGACCCGAAACGATCACTACACCGCTGCCGGTAGCCGATATTGCTTTCTCGATTTTTTCGGATTCCTTATCGTAAGATATATAATTTTCATACCAAACTTTCGGATTTCTTTGCTCGTAGAAAAAACAACCGAGAATTACGCCGAGAAATCTAAAATGCTTTCGTACTAACGATAATATTTCTTTATGCGTCAATTCCGGAAATGCGTGAGATATATTTTGGTAGGCTATCTTGCGATGCTTATAAGCTATCGGATATAGTAGCAACATTAATCCCGAACCCAAAACTATGCATACTCTGTAAGGCAGGAATGAAAATGGAAAAAGGACCGACCGCATGATTAGGTAAGAAACGAAATGCTTAAATTGCGTTATTGATCTTGCTTCGAATTCGTTTGCCAATTGATTGATTTCACTCACGGCTTCTTCCAATTCTAAAAACGAAGAAACGAGAACAACTATTTTGCAGTTTTTTTTCGTTAGACCTGGGTTCAAAAATAATATAAGGAAAGTATAATTCTCTGTAAGGAGAATGATCGGTAGCTCTTGACCTCGGTCTAATCAAGGCCTCATTAATGAATTTCTTCGTGTCGAAAAAGAAATTAATCTCGTTCTAATCGGAATGGTTTCAGCGCTACTGGTCCGAGTTAGCGTAGTAAATGAGAGAATGAGTTTGAATCGAATATTATATGGAAATAATATTTTGATTTATATTATCGGTGAACGTTTTACGACTGTGATTTTCAATTCAGCCGGAGTGGTGGAAATTCAGGTCTTCGTTTGTCCGCCGATCCGCCTCCAGGCCATTCTATTTATAGATTAGTTCGGAGAAGGATTCTTACTGGAATCCGAAGAGTGATAACTTTGTAATTGGTTTATGTTTGAACGCGCAACAGGCAATGAATCGTTTTCCGCATTCAAAGATGACTAATCCGAAATCGAAAGACCTTGGTTGAGACTTAAAAAAATGATTCCAGGAATGAGAGGCGGCGGAGACCGTGAAATGAAGAGGAAGATCCGATGCAAACTGCCAATGTCCCCGAGACAAAAAGAATTGTTTTAATAGCGCATGATAATAAAAAGCAGGACCTTGTCGAATGGGTCCTGCTTCATAAAGAAGAGCTTCGCCGTCATCATTTATACGGTACGGGAACTACGGGAAAAGTGGTGCACGAAAAAACCGATCTTCCGGTTCACAGATTTCTTTCGGGTCCGCTCGGCGGAGACCAGCAAATAGGAGCGAAAATCGTCGACGGTGAGATCGATGTTATGATTTTTTTCTGGGATCCTCTTACGGCTCAACCCCATGACCCGGATGTAAAGGCGTTGCTTAGGATTGCAGTCCTATATAATATTCCCGTTGCAAACAACAGAATTTCCGCGGATTATTTGATTTCTTCTAATTTACTTTCCTCTTCCTATAGAAGAACTTCCATCGATTATAAAACGGGGCTTCCCATTTATTGATTTTGCCCGTTTCGTTTTGAAGGAAGAGAGCAAGCCGGTTAATATTTTAACGTCCATTAGAAGTGAATGCCGCCCTATAAGCTTCCGGTGGGCAGGTCAGGAATGTGCAGGAGGAATTTCCGCCTCCGTCCGTCGTCCATATCCCCGTTGAAGTTAAATCCGAGCATGAAATCTTATATGAGTTTGACTTTCCCGTTCCGGTCGAGATACCTTGGCAGGTCCCTACTGGAATGTCGACATAGCAAGAACAGTTCCCTTGAAACGCCTGCGTATTAGTGCAATAAACGCAATCGGCTTTAAGGTTTTGATTCGCGATCAACGACATCAGGGATTGCCTTTGATTGTCTTTTCGTCTCTTCTCGGCTGCGGGGTCGCTGCTGCAATTAGGTAAATGCAGTAGGAAAATCAGTAAAATTATAGTTCTAAATAGCATTTCTTTTTCTCCTTAATTACTTATTAGTGTGAATGGAATCGTAGTCTTGAAGGTAATATTTGTACCGGGATTTAGGGCATAATCCTTGTATCTGCTTAGATTGCTTACGTATTCCTTATTAAATACGTTTAACACGGCTACGTCAAACGTCGCGGAATCGGCTCCTTGCGAAAGTCCCGGAATTTCGCCGCCAAAACCTAAATCGTAAAGATTATATCCTGCGGTGGCGGTTTCCAACTTATCCACTTTATATTGGGGCTGAACAAAAGTTCCATTCACGGAAAAATACGGGTTATCGATTCCAAAAAGCTTTCCCGTCGTAAATCGGGCTCCCAAGCGTCCTCGATTCGGAGTGATTCTGGGTAGATATTTACTACGAAGATCCGAAACGATCGAGTCAAGATCCGTGGCATTCGGATTTATAAATATCTCATTGGGAACATTTTTTTGAATCGTGGCTTGTATGATATCGATTCCTCCTGTAAATACCAACCAAGACGTTGCCTGAGCTTGCAGGCTGAATTCTCCACCTTGAAGAGTGGCTGCATCTTGACGGTATCGATAGATCGGCAACTTGGAATTGGGATCGAAAGCCCCTGCACTTACGGAGTATATATAATTATTGATTCTATTTCGGAAGACGCTAAATTCCGCTTGGATCCGATCGGTAGCGAATCGCACGGAACTATCGTAATTTAAGGAAGTTTCCGGATTTAGAGTGGACTTACCGACCTCGAATCTTCCGGTTCCTTCATGTACTCCGTCCGCAAAGAGCTCGAATGCGGTAGGCGCTCTAAACCCCCTACCTACGTTTACGGACCAAGCGAAGTTTTTTGCGAATCTCCAAACGGTGCCAAAGGTTCCGGTGTGCGCCGAAAAATTTCGAGTCTGATCGATGACGCTTAGTTGCGGATTGGCTTTGATATCCATACTTCTTTTGTCCATTCTGGCGCCTGCGGAAAAAGTAAAGTCTCCGACTTTCCATTCCTCAAGTAAAAAGAATCCTATATTGCTGAGCGAGTTACCCGGAATTAAGGGGTTTGTGCCGATCGTACTGTTTCTCTGTTGCATGCCCGAAACGCCGACCGTACCCTTGAGGCCTTTCCATTCCTTATGATGAACTTTTGCATCAAGTGTGGTCGTATCCAGGAATAGATTCAGTCCTTGTTTAACCGCGTTTTGGTTGACTTGATAGAGTGCATAGGCCTTACCGAAGGTGTCTACGCTTGGGTCCGTAAGCGTACTTCTTATCGGCATATATCTATTTTTGTCTTCGATTTCTCTTCTATTGTTTCTCTGATACCCGGCATCCAATTCTACATTCATAAAAGGTAATATGAAAAACGAATGAACGTGTGTTTTTTGGTGAGTTACGAGCTGATATCCTTTCGCCCCCGGCGACTCGTTAGGATTATCGTATAAATCCTGTTCTTGAAATCTTTGAAACGAATCCACATAGAAATTTCCCCAGGAACCGTCGGTTCCGATCGAAGCACTGATATTCTTTTCTTTGAATCCGGTATTGGGAAGAGTACCCTTCGGTGTGGTAATTCTTGCCGCTTTTCGAGTGTCCGTTTGGACTCGATAACCGAAATTAGCTTCTTTATTATAACCGAAAAGAGAAACGGAGCCTGCGTCCTGCCTATTGTTTGAAAAACTATTGGCCGAAACCGTTCCTCCTAAAAGCGGCGCTCCGTCCTTTGCCGTTGGTGCTTTGGATCGAATCACATTTACGACCCCGCCTAACGCGTCCGAACCGTAGAGGACGGAAGCCGGACCCCGCACGACCTCCATCCGCTCGATATTAAACGCGTCCAAATCGACGGTATGATCGTCTCCGAATTGTTGCTCTTCTTGACGAACTCCGTCAGTCATGATTAAGACTCTTTGGCCTGTCAAGCCTCGGATGACAGGCTTTGCAGTTCCGGCTCCCGTAGTGAGGTTTGCGACTCCGGGCGTATTATCCAATGCGGACATTACGTTTTGACCTCGCTGACGTTCCAAACGCCTACCTTCGATTACTGTGGTCGGCTGAGGGGCTGAAAGAAAATCGGAAGCGGCCGATTTTGCGGTAATATTAATCGCTTGTCCTTCTATTATGGAATTCTGAAGCACTACGTTTAATATCTTATCTTCGTCTTTTAATTCCACTTGCAAAGTGATCGGCTGATAATTAGGGGCTGCAACGGTTAGAGTATAACTTCCCGGAGAAAGATGCTGAAATTCGAATGTACCTTCGTTCGCCGTACGCGAATTCATCCTATTTTCTACCAGGAACACTCTCGCACCGAAAATCGGTTTTCCTTGCGGATCTTTTACGATTCCTTTTAAATTAACGTCAAGGGCAAGGAGTCCGGTTGACGGAGCGAGAAGAATAACTGTAAATAATAATACTAATTGAATATGATAAGATTTTTTCATTTTTCCTATTCCTTTTTATAAAGGAAAATCCGCATTTAGTGCGGTACATTAAGATTCGATAATGTTTAGGAGAAAAGTGGAGGCGCTCGTTCTCGGCGTGAATCGTATTTAAGGGGTTTTTTAAAAATAAATACAGGTTGGAGAAGCCGTTCGAGGCACATGACTCCAGATGTGATCGTCTGAGAATGCTTTGCTCGGAAGGAGGTCAGTTTGTTGTGGGAGCAAAGGAAGCAATGATCGTTCTGGCTAACCTGCGATTTTTGCTCGTAAGCAAGGTTCTTTTCTCGGTAGCCGTGTTGGTGGGATGAACTAAGATATAATCCGCCTAAGAAGAGAGCCAAAATGAAATAGGAAAAGCCCGAGCGAATTAGAATTCGCCGAGCCATATTCCGAATTGATTTTGAATAACTTAAGTCCACCGATTACCAATAATGATAACTCGTTATTAAGAAGCAAGTAAAAACCTATTTTAGCCTCGTTATCAATGCGCCTCGAAGCCCCAGGAATTTAAGGCGATGCTTTTTAAAAAGTGAGATCTCCAGATGAAATTGGCGAATTGCGCATGCGCGAACGTGTAACCATCGGGATTCCGCTCCGATTGCAGTAAAAAATCCCCACCCTGATTTGGGTGGGGGCCGGAGCGAAGCGGTGGAAAAATGCCTTATTTCATTAAATCGCCATTATAGCAAGGATTTTATATCCGTGGCGTTTGTTGGAGCTCCTGCTCGTTATTTTCTCTTAAGATGCCCGAACTACTGAAAATATATTCCAGTTTGAAAAGAGGAGTTCCGTTCGTCCAGTTGCGCATCTGCGGATTTGATAGATTTAGGAAGAATCGGTTTATTCGCTGCCAACTTCTTTTGTCTTATGCCAATAGGCTCTATTCCCGACGGCAAGAGTTCGCAGGACCTCATCGGTATTCTTAGGAATCGCCTTAGAGGTATATAGATCCGCTTCTTGCACGATAGCTTCTCCGACCTTTGCGGAAGAATTATACAAATATAGAGTCGAACCTTTAGCGATTCCGTCGATTATTCCTGCGTTGATTATGATCGAATCTTCTTTCACTCGATGCACTCTACCCATGGCAGGTATTAAGGATAGAAGTTTGTCTCGGCTGCGTAGAGTCGCTTCGGAAAGCGCATCGCGACCTTTCGCATAGACTCGAAACGTTCCTAGATTTTTTTCTTCTTTGCGGTCTCTTAAGGTCCATTCCATTCTTAGAGCCCCGTTTTTAAAGGAGAGTTTTCCGCTAGCTACAAATCGGAGCGATTCTCCCTTCACGGTTTTGATTTGGGAAAAGTTCTTCTCAGTTTTGATGATTGCTCCGGAATACGGTTCTTGGTCCAATCCTTCCTTCTTCCGAAATGAGTCCAGATCCACGGCTCTGATTCGAGGATCTTTGGAGAGGAAAGATCGAATTGCTTTTCCGGCAATTACAGGTGCGTCCGGGTGTTTAGATAAAAAATCCTCCGTCTCAAGATCGAAGATTAAAAGCTCCGGAGGAGTTCGGCCGTAGTCTTCTTCGATACCGAATTCTCCGATTTTGATCAGGCCTTCGCGATAGCTTAATGTCTTTTTAAAATTGTCTAGATTATTTTCGATCGCGTATCCGTATTTCTTATTATCCGGGAATTTTTCCCTCAATGTTAAGAGAAGGTTGAAGTACTGCGGGAATAAACCTCTTCTCTTATATTCTTCCAAAACTAGTACGAGAATTTCCGGCCGATTCGGGAGTAATTCTCTCGCTCGCATCAGATGAACCCAAGCTAGATCGTATAAGAAACTGTTTCGATTTGCGCGAAAACGCTGCAATCTATATTCTCCTAAAGTTCTGCGAGTATTGTTCCCTTCAGGAAGAGTTTCTAAGCATAACGTTTCGGCTCTCTCCCGTATGAAAGGGTCCAAATCGTCGAGACTAAGCAGACGTTCAAGGTCGGTCCGACCTTCTTTCGAGTTAGGATCTTTTTTAAGACGAGCAAACGATCGTAAATATAAATATTCGGTCGAAGTAGGGAAGAGAGTCAATAATCGGTTCAGAAATTCTTCCGCATCCATATATCGTCCGGAATAGATTCTCGTTTTAGCGAGTAATCTAAGCGCTTCCTCTTCATCCGGATAAAGTGCAACTGCCCGTTCAAGTTTTTCTGCCGATTCCTGAATTTTGGAATCCCTTCGATTTCCAGACAGTTTCTCCGACCAAAGGAGCAAAAATTTTCCGGACTCTAAAAATACGCTCGGGTCGTCGGAAGTTTCCGATTCCAGCTGACTTCTTAATGCCTGGGCCTTCGAAAAATTACCTCCGAGCGCAGCAACTCTCGCCTCCAGCATTCGGATTTCCCGATTTTTCGGCATTCGAGATGATGCGGAATTCAATTCGAAGGTCGCTTTCTCAGTATTGCCTTGTGCTAATTGAACTTCCACCAATACGGGAAATAAATCCGTATCGTATCGATCCTCGTCCAGAAACGGGCGAATCACGGTCAGCGCTTCCTCATACTGCCCAAGTTTGGAAAGCGTTACCGCCTTAGTTTTGACGGCTGTCTTATTTTTCGGCTCCAATTCTAAGACTTTATTTAGGGAACGTAGCGCTTCCTTTTCTTTATGAAGTCTTAATGCTGCCTCGGAAAGACCGAGATGGGATCTTACGGACTGCGGATTTTTTTGGATTGCCTCCCTAAATGCGTCGTAGGCATCCGCATAATTTCGGCTTTTTAGGGCGGATTCTCCTTCTTTAATCCATTCTATCGTTTCTTTGGAGAAGATAGGCGAAGCCCACGATAATACCAGGATCGATAAAATAGTAAATATATTATAAAAAAGAAATTTATCTTTTATTAAAATTCTCATGGGCTGAAAAATCCGGTTTCCGCTTTGCCGTTCGAATTTCTGAATACTGCTTCGACGACAACGGGGATATATACGTCGCCGCCGGACGAGTCGATACGGCTTTTGAATGACAGTAAATACCGCCGATCTTTTTTGGATTCCACCCAATTCCGCAAACTCTTTTCAGCTCCTCCTCCGGGGATCATTAAGAATTTCCCGCCGGATTTTTCCGCAATTTCTTTGTACACCTGAACCGATTCTCCCTCTTCCCCCAAACAGAGAAAGAAGATCGGAATATCGTGAGCTACGGCAAAGCGTATAATTTTCGTTGGGGAAAATTGCGTAAATCCGGCTTTCAAATCCTTGCCGGAAACGACGGCTAAGACCGCTCGAGGTCCGACGCTATCCAGCAAATCCGTAATTCCTCTCTGTAACGATTTACCGATTTGTGATTCTTCTTCCGGAGTAAAAGCTCTAATCGCACGAAAAATATCGTACATACTTTTTCCAAATGCATAAGCGACCTGAGTGTCTTTTCCGGATCGCAGAAGCTGAATCTTATCTTCGGAACGGATTTCCGATAGGAACGGTTTTAACGCTTTTTCAATCAGCGGGTATGATTCCGCGATTTGTTTGGAATTTTCCGTCACTATCGAGACCGTCACTCGATTATTATATTTCTGCATATTCGTAAGTCCGATGAGCGGAGAAAGGTTATCCATCTCGTAGATCCGAAAAGAATTGCGAGGTATGGCCTTTACTGCTGCGCCGTGGCGATCTCGGGCCTGCACGACTAAGGAAATATCGGGGTAATCGGAGCTGATCACTCTCTCGACTAACAGGTCTAAGTTGGATGCTAGCTGACCCTTCGGTGAAAAGATATCCAATCTATGTCGATTGAAATCCGTTACAAACATCGTTCCGGTATAATCGAAACCGATTCCAAAAGCTTGGTCGAAATTTCTGACGTTATTCTTCGAATCCCTGAAACTTTCAAAATTTGACCAATTCTTGGAAATTGAATCATAGATGAATAGGCCTGCAGCTTCGTCGGCTAAGTAAATTTTATTTTCGCGGATTGTCAGATTTCGGGGTTTTTTTAAAGCCGGATGAGTTATCTCTTTTAGATAATTTCCTTCCTTATCAAAAACGACGATCCTTCGGTTGCCCTTGTCGGCTACAAAGATCTCCCCTTTTGAATTGATTTTAAGACCGGCGGGTTGTCTTAAAATACCCTTTCCTATTTCTTGAAGAAAGCTTCCGTCCCTCGCAACTTTTTGAATTCGGTCGTTTCCCATATCCGAAACGAACAGATATCCCTCTCTCGTAAGAAAAATTCCCGAAGGTCCATGGAAATTGCCCGGCTGTTTTCCGGTATTACCGAACCGATTAACATAGCCCCCTCGAGTATCGAATTCGTAGATCATATCGCCTGCATAGTCCGCAACGAATATCGATTTTCCACGGACGGCAATCGCAGTAGGTCCTTGCAAATTACGACCTAAGGAACCTTTGAAATTATCGACCGGGTTTCCGTTCGCGTCGAATTTTACGATATTCGCGGTTTCAAAACTAGCGACGTATAAATATCCTTCCTCATCCACTGCAACGTCTGTCGGGTTCCGAAATCGAAACCTCCTGAGGTCGTCGCCATTAATTGATTTATAATATTCTAAAGTGTCCTTGCGATTGCTTCCGCCTAATTGGAATCTAAGAGCGTCCAATCTGCTTTTACGGATTAAATTCAGTTTCCCCGAAGTTTCTAACTGCTCTAATTCGGCCAAACTTTCCTGCCAATCCCCGCTTAGGTAATATGTTTCGGATAGAAAGAATTTAGCGTGTGCGAAATCGGGCTTCAAGGAGAGGGACTTTAGAAAGTTTTCTCGGGCGGCCGCGAACTCTCCTTTATTGTAATAGGCGAGTCCGCGTTTAAAAAAGGTTCGCGCTTCTTTTTCCTTAAGGCTAAAAAAGGGTAAGGATTCCGGCTGGAGCGGGCCTGCTAACAAAGCCGCTAATAGGAATAGCAGAAAGAGTCTTGGCGATAGTTTTCTCTCCATTCTATTCCTCAGTATTTCCGAGTGAATCGGTTTAGAGACATAATTTCAACCCCTTTTTCGAACTGTTTCGGTTGCTCGAACGCCTATTTATCCTATATCTATGAGAAACGCTAAAGCTAAGAGTCGGCAGGAGCTCCAACAAGTTTTGCAGGTAGAAAGGAGTTGCTTGGAGGTGAATTTTGTGACATACGGAATTTTCCACCGCTTCGCTCCAGCCCCCGCCCAGAAGGGTGGGGAAAATTCTTTCGGCCAATTGAATTTATAGAAGAACAACCGAGTCTGGAGTTCGTTTCATCGGTGGAAAAAGCCGGTTCGTCGGATATTTAAGGTAATCGGTTCCGGAACTTCACTGACACTCTTTCCCGGAGTTGAGCGGATTCTTCCGTCTGATTCAGCCAGACTTTTTTCCAATTACTATGCCATTCCGACCATTCATGGCGGATCGCACGGTTTTCTTCCAATTCGTCCTCCACTTCTCTCAGAATCCGATCTAGTAAAATTACATAATTTCGAAATCGAACGGCGAGGTCAGATTGCGGGGAGAACTCCTGCATATTCCTAGTATCGGCGAAGTTTGACATAGCTGCGTTACTTTTTTAAGCCCCTTTAGTCCGCTAATACAGCTACGTGAGCTTCCACACTTTCGGCCAGTGCCTGAAGATCATAACCGCCCTCGAGAAAGGAAAGTATCTTTGCCTTAGATTGAGACGCCGCCTCCTTGGCCAGCCGAGTAAATTCGGAAAAAGCGTTCGTAGAAAGGGACATACCACCGAGAGGATCTTGTTTATGGGCGTCGAAGCCTGCCGAAATCAATAGGAATTCCGGCTCGAATTCTAGAATCGAGGGAATTACCTTTTCTTGAAATTCCTGCAGATAATCCGAATTCGAAGATTCACGCGGCAGAGGAATATTAAGCGTAAAACCTTTCCCCGATCCCGAACCGGTTTCCTTTACGGACCCGGAACCTGGATAGAAAGGGTATTGGTGGAGCGAGGTAAAAAAGACCTTATCGGAATCATAAAAAATTTCCTGGGTTCCGTTCCCGTGATGCACGTCCCAATCCAAAATATACACTCTTCGAATATTCCGATTCAAGAGGTAATGCGCAGTGATCGCAATATTATTGAGTAAACAAAAACCCATTGCTCGACCCGTTTCAGCGTGATGGCCGGGGGGACGAACTAAGGCAATTCCGGAATCCAAGTCTCCGGATAGAATTTGTTTTGCGAGCGTTACACCGCTGCCCGCAGCCAGGAGCGCCGCTTCAAAACTTTTTGGAGAGAAGGGGGTGTCACCGTCAAAACCCCCTCTCTTTCCTTGGATGGCAACGAATCGTTCTTGATATGTCCTATTATGTGCCGGTAGAATCATTTCTTCGTGAAGTTTTTCGGGAGAAATATGCGTAAGGTTCCCAAAGTAAGATGTTTTACTTAATCGATCCATGATGGCTTCCAATCTTTCCGGTCGTTCGGGATGATAATCGCCGGTATCGTGTTGGAGGAAAATATCTTCGTATGCATATCCAAAATTCATTCGTTTCCTCCGGTTTTTTCCAGATACTAAACTGTTCCGGAAAAGATTGAATCGATTCGGTTCGATATTAAATATAAGACTGGAGTTCTACATTGCGCAAACCGTTTTCTATCCTTCTTTTATTCATTTTGATCTCGTGTCCATTATGCGCGGAGTTTACCTTACCGTTTCCTGAAAATCGAAAAACCAAGGAAAGTCAGGTCCACGTTCTTCGCGAAAAAAACGCTGCGCCTGCTCGATCTCAAAATCGAACTATCGAAAAGGAAAAACCGATTACTTCGAAGACGGTTGAAAAAGAAACTGTAACCGATACTACTCTCGCTTCTTCCGAGCCTAAGATTCCACGAAAGCTTAGAGTCCTTCGGCGAAACAACGAGAATAACGTCCATCCACCTAAGTTTTATCGAGGGATTTACATTCATAACTCGTTGATCTCGAATCAGTCCAATCGAAAGAAATGGGAAAATGTCCTATCGGAAGCTGCCGAAGCCGGCGTGAATGTTCTTGTCATCGATCTTCAATCCGCGACTCCTCCTGCGGAAGAAATCCGAAGAATTAAAGAACTCGGATTTTACCCGATTGGTCGATTAGTAAACTTCGACGGAGGCTTGAAAACGGAGTTTCCGACTCAGGCTCGATTGAATTCGATTTTATCTTATGTCGGAAAAGCCTGTGCTGCGGGGTTTCCGGAAATTCAACTGGATTATATTCGATATGCCGATGACCCGGAGATCAAGGTTCCGATCAAAAAGAAATATCAAAACATCGGATCTATCATAGGAAAGATTCGCAGCGAGGCGAACAAATGTGAGGATTTGCCGTATCTTGGCGCGGATATATTCGGTCGAATCCCATTCAATAAAGATGATCTAATCGGACAGAAAGTGGAAGTCTTTTCTCAATTAGTGGACGTATTGTATCCGATGCTGTATCCTTCGCATTTTTACGGCCAACCCGAACGAATTTCCAATCCATACAAAACGATTTATGACGGATTGACGAACGCTAAAAAGCGTGCCCTCCCGGAGACAAGAGTTGTCGGTTACATACAAGGATTCACCATGAAGATCGCTCATTCTAAAAAAACGTTAAAGGATTATGTTAAAGCGCAAATTGAAGCTAGCGTGGATAGTAAGAGTGACGGGTTTGTCGTTTGGAATGCGTGGAGCGATTATCGGGAAACTTTTAAAGCGATTCGCGAATCGGCAAAAGAGGGGAAACTGGACATCACCGAATAATATTAAGAAAACTTGATTTTTTAAGTATCGAAAAATGCCGTCGCTTTGAAGGAGGCGGCGGCATTTTTATCTTCGAAGGAAATTTAAAACCCTCTAAAAATCGGTTTTCTTTTTTCTTCGAGAGATTTGATCGTTTCTCTAAAATCCTTAGAGAGAAAATTACTCGCTTGTGATTCCGCTTCCAAGCGCAGAGCGGCATTTAAGGCTTCCCGATTATACGTGTTTTTCTTCAATTCGGATAAAGCTAAAGGCGCACTTTCGCTTAATGAAATAGCGATTTCGGTGGCGCGTTGCAATACTTCGTCTTTCGGAACGGAATCGTACGAAATTCCCAATCTTAAGCATTCTTCTCCGTTCAAAGTTTCTGCCAGAAAGAGAAGTCGATTGGACAAGGAAGTCCCGAATAATTCTCTTACAAGATAACTGGAGCCCATTCCTGGATGAATTCCCAATTTCACGAAATTAAATTGGTATTTACCTTCGGTAGCGAAGATTCGGATATCACAGGCGAACGTAATTGACAGGCCGGCTCCGACTGCATGTCCATTAGCGGCACAGATTATCGGAACTTGCAGATCGCGAACGGATAGAAAAAGATTATAAAATTCGAACATTTCTTTTTTGTTCGTTTCAAAATCCTTTTCTGCAAACGACTTCAGCAATTCGAAGTTACCGCCGGCTGAAAAAATTCCGTTTTTTCCGGTGATTACGACCGATCGTGGCGGACTTTTTTTCAATCTATCGATATGAGCTTTAAATTCGAGACCCATATCGCGGGTCATAGAATTCTTCGTTTCAGGGTTATTTAGATAAAGAATTTCTATTCGGGAATCGGCGGATAACTCCACCGTTTCGGCTTCGACTAATGCCATTAAACAGCTTCCTGCTTCAATTCAAAACTTTCATACCAAATTCTATCCGACACTGCAAGAGGTTTATTGCCTAATCCCATCTGCTCGAAGTAGTCCAAAAGAATTTCCAAATGAACATTCTCCTCATCCTCTAGCGTCCAGAAACTAGAATCGATGGAACGGGACATGATGGCTTGCCCGCGAACGGAATCGGTAAAATAGTCCGGCTTACCGGAAAAGATTAAATGGGCGGATATCATATCGAACCGAATCGTATCCACGATTTTAGAAAAATCTGCGTCGGATCTATCAAAGAAACGAGAGGCGACTTCCGTTTGAAAATAATCCCCCCAACTAAGGATGTCCGGCTCCACACCGATTCTACTTTTAATTTCGGCGAGTTTATCTTGTTCCAGGAACGGGATGCAGGCGAATCTATCCACCAATTCCTTTAGGGAAATCAATGCGAGAATTTTCGTGGCGGAAAGTTTGCCTTGGCGCATCATATCAAAGAGTTCTGGGTTGAGTTCGGACTTATTCTGTTCCATGCTATTTTTTTCGGCATGACCTGGAAAAACCCATCGCACAATTTCCTTCCTTTCTCCTTTCCACTATGTCCCATTGGATCGCTCGAAAAAGCGGGTCCTGGACGAGAAAGCGATGTTATCGGCTGGATTCGACTTCTTCAAAAGTCGAAAATATTAGATAGAGCTTCTTTAATTTTGGCGCATTATGGCTGTAGGTAGATCGGATAGTCTTCAAGAATTGATAACAATCCTGGAAACGATGTTCGGGGAAACGATCATCGGTTCCGACATCAATTTGGTTAAGCATCTATTTTACAGTTTAAAGGCGGACCAGCGCGAATTTCCATTCGATTACGAAGGGGATAAACTCAGTGCCGTAGTCGAGGAGATTGGAGAGGACACTTTAATCTTTCTCGTTCCGTATATACAGTCTAAGGGGATTTTACGGGCGAAGATCAGTTTCGAAATTTTGAATATTCTATATCAATTCGAAGTGGTGATTCTGCATTTTTGGGAAGACCATGTTAGAATAAAAATTCCCTCCGAATTGCAGGCGGCGGCGTTTAGACAAAATCTTCGGGTCGCCGTAGACGACTTATTCATGAACTACGTAATTCTCTACCGTTCCTTAACGGGGGGAGAACGGGAACTAGGTAAGAATCTTTACGTGGAACAAAGGTTCTTTCATTTAATGAAAGAAATTAAAAAAGATCATCCCAGTCTAAAACTGATCAATCTGATGGCTACCGATTACATCTTAGGAGTTTCACGCGATTATGAGATCGAGTTTTACGGTCCTGGTAACGACGGCGGCTTCTTGGGCAGGTTCATTAAGGAATTCAATACGACGGTTTATATTCCCGACTGTTCTTTGATCATGAATTACATCGGAGAAGGAAAGGAAGAGGGCCTTGAGAATTTCCGGGCGGGATATCTTCGAATGGTTCAAGCGGAAGGGCAGGCTAATGCGGACGCATTTTTTCGGGACATGCAAAAGGAGGAGGTCCGCAACTTTATGATTTCGTACGTTGTCACGCCTGTTAGGCTCTTCAACGACGTCATCGGTCATATTAGAGTCTTTTCCACCGCCATGGATAAATTCTCCATCGTGCTTCAGCAGGCTTTGTACATTCAAGAGCTTGGCGAGATTTTAACTTACGCGCTTACGAAAGTCTATATTCGTCAGGAAAATTATAAAACCGCCAGGGCGGCTACAAAGATTCTTGATATCAGTATGAATGGACTCCTTTTCGAAATAGAAGAACTTCGAACCTTTAATTACTTAAAAAAACATAATATCATTAAAATGTTTGTTCCTATTGCCGAAAGGGATCTGGTTCTTAGGGGAGAAGTCGTACGATTTTTGGCAATCTCGGAAAATCGATACCAGCTCGGAGTGAATTTCTTCGATTCCAATCCGGACGATATGGTTTATCTGCAGGACTATATTTTCAGCAAGAAATTAAAAATCCTTTCAGAATAAACATCCTTTCCCTCCAATCCGAACCGTCCCATAGGGTCCCCGGCTCTCCGAGGGAAAGAGATGTCTATTCCGATCATGATTTTTACCTTCTACTAGCGAATCTAGCCCGAATACATTTGCATTCTTAATGAAGCTAAACTCATTCAAGTAGAGTTGCGAATACTCGGGTCTTATATATCCGTAAGAAGAAAAAGCGGTCTTCAATACTCTCTGATTACCTTCCGCTACCTGGTTATGAACTCATTCTTGCTCCAACGATTGCGAGCCCATCTATATCGATTATCTTTTGATCTGGCGGAATGATTAACTGAGCAGTGATTCTCATCAATACCGTAGCCTCGTCGCATAAAATCGGACACCTTTTTCACTCAAAAATCCAGGTAGAGAAATCGATGAACAAGAAATGGAAATGGTCCGGACCCCAGTATGTGAATCCTTTTTGATTTCCTCAACAGGAGAGATAGGATATAATTACTTTTCTAAATTAGAAAACTCCGCTCTGAAACGGCAGTTAATGATGATATAGAAGTATATTATAATAGACAGAAATCAAATTCTTTCGTAGTTTATGCGGGCTCTGCCGAGCTTGAAGAAAATGTTGCTTAAAAAGTGTACACTAAAAAGTAACTAGGCTAAAAATGAAACTGGCGCCGGGCAGCTACAGCATGAAATTTTATTTTCAATATTTGTTTGAGCAGGAGTAAGTATGCAGATTGCAAACCCAAATACTATCGGCAACCAGATAGATATTCCCGAAAATACTACTCTTGTTAGTACGACAGATGTTTCGGGGAAAATAATAGAGGCAAACCATGATCTGCTTAAGTTTAGCGGATATTCTAAAGAGGAAGTGATTGGGAAAAATCACAATATCATGCGTCATTCGGAAATGCCCGACGCGGTGTTCAAGGAAATGTGGGCAACGATTCTTTCCGGAGATCCTTGGAATGGGGTTATCAAAAATAAAGTAAAATCCGGCAACTATTATTGGGCGTATATGACGGTTACGCCAATTTTTGATTCGAATGGCAAAAGAATCGGATTCACAGCTATAAGAATAAGGCCAACGGAAGAACAGGTTGCCGCGGCAATTAGGAGATATAAGGATAAAAAAGGAGCAAAATTTGATATTCAGTGGATATTAAATCCAACGAAATTTTTACAAAGATATCGTATTAAGACAAAGCTTCTTTTCATTCTTATCTTAATGGCAATTGCGTTAGGGTCATTTTCATTAAAAATTATTCTAGATATAAACGAGGAATATTTCAATTCGATATCTAGATTGGAAGGTAGCGAATATAATCTGAAGCTTGCGGAATTGATGAGGCTCACCGCAAAACACAGAGGATTGGTGGGAAGATTTCTGGGGGGCGAGAGCGTAGTTTTGCCCAAAATTACGGAAATTGAAAATGAAATGAATGCGAGATATAAAGAATTTGAGATTCTTAATGATGCCGCCGGTAATAAGTTTCAGGCTTTCGAAAAAGGAAAATCGATCATAAGCGGGTGGGAGAACTTGCGAGACAATAATCGTAATCTTACGTATAGAGAAAGTTTTTCGAGACACGTAAAATTGATTCGCTTAATATTAGATTTAGATAGCTCGGTGGGAGTAGCTTCGGGTTTATTTCTCGATTCAGGAAAAGATACGCATTTCATGGTGGATGCCTCGGTGTCAAAACTCCAGAATCTTGCGGAAAGTCTTGGACAGTTGCGGGCTTACATTGTCCCGTTACTCGTAAAAGGGGAGAGTATACCTAATTCTGATAAATTAAAGATTAAGGAATTACTTGGCTACGCAGGAGGGTCCTTTGAAAATCTATCAAAGAATTTCGAATATATAGTTCAATTTAATCCGGATGAAAAAGATTTTGCATCGGGTTACGACGATACCGCCTTAAAAATAAATAAAATTACGACTCTTATTTCAGCAGAAATAATTGATACGAACCGACCTAAAATTAAATCCGGAGAATTTTTTGATCCAATAACTGAATGCATTGACAGTGTCTTTGCGCTTAATCAAAAGGTTGCATCCAGTCTTGCTAGAAAACTAAAGGTAAAGGCCGAACAATCGAAAAAAGATGGATTCATTGTTACTACTTCCGTCATTTCCATTCTTGGGCTCTTGATTTTATTTCAGGTTCTTACTATAAAAAGTATATTGGATGTCATTAGAGATAGCACAAATAAGATACGGCAAATTGTAAGAGGAGGAGGCGAATTAAAGGAGAATCTAGATTACGGAATAAATGATGAAATCGGCGGACTTCTGAAATGGATGGGAGTTTTTATTCTGAATTTTACTGAGATAGTATTTCTGCTAAGACAAGTAACGGGAAAACTTACGATTAAGTCGAAAGATGTCGCTGAACTCGTTAAAAAATATTCCAATGCCGCCCAGGACCAAGCCGCATCCTCAGAGGAAACCTCTGCGGCAACGGAGGAGCTCACGGCTTCTGTGGAAAACGTTCTCGGAAGTCTTACGGTTGAGTCAGGGCATTTGAAAGAAATAGGAACTGTAGTGGTTCAATTCCGCTCCGCAATGAAGGATGTAGAGGACGCCATGCAGGATATGAAACGGTTAACCGAAGAATTCTCAACGCAAGCGACCTCAGGCATGTTAAGTTCGAGAAAAACTTCAGAATCGATTCATGAAGTGAATCAAAAAGCCTCACGCATTGATGAGGTTGTGGATATAATAAACGAAATATCTGAGAGAACAAATCTGCTTGCTCTGAACGCGGCAATTGAAGCGGCGCGTGCAGGTGCAATGGGAAAGGGATTTGCAGTAGTTGCACAAGAAATCACAAAATTAGCGGATCAAACGGCTCAGAATACGCGGAGTATCCTCTCGCTTACTCTTGAAACAAAAAAGGCAATTGCAAATAGCGTTCAGATGGTGGAAGAAACGGAAAGCAGCTTTAGCCAGCTTCTGAATAACATTTCGAGGATACGCGATGCGGCAAATTTAGTAGGCGATGCGAAAGAAAAGCAAAGCCATGACGCGGACAAGATCGTAAATTCTATTCAAATGATTGTTGACAATTCACATCAAATACTTGATGCAGCAAACCAAGAAAGGATTGCCGCGACAGAAATATCTAAGTCCCTTCAAGTGATTGCTGCCGGAACTCAGACAATAGCCGATAGTTCGTTAACTCTTCTTGAAAATTCGAACGATGTCGAACAGATAGGAGAGAATCTTCAACAGGTAATCAATACTTACAAATTCTGAATCTACTCGTGTCCTATAAGAATTGGTAAATTTATAAAATAAAATCGTAATCGATATAAATTACAAAGAAAAAGATTCAAAACGATTGTGGAAATGAGAATCTGTCAGGGTTCATTAACGCCGATCTGTGGTGATCGAGCTTTGGCATTGGGATAAATGACGTGATTTGTTGATCACATTTTATTTAAATACTTCGTAAGATATAAGAACAATTTTAATTCCGGGCAGGCTAAAGATGGGGTGCCCTTTAAAAGTAATAATCCGAGAATTATGATTATTGAAGATTATGTATGGGTTAATGATTCGTATTTTTAGTATAATTATTTCACTAATCTATTTAATATTGGGCGAATGGTACGCAGACAAAACGTTATTTCCGTCTGTCGCAAAACTTGATTCAGCCTCTTAACTTCGTAATTAAATACTTTTACGAAAACGTTTTTATCAAGAGGCGGACGATTCATACTACCTGAATAAAATTCAATGAGATGTCGAAATGGGGACGCCTATTTCGACCGGAAAGGATCATTATTAATCGACGATGAATCCGACGGGCAGGGCATGCACGGTCAAATAATCCGGTAACGAGATTTTGACTGAAAACTTGATTCCTATGAGAAGCCTTTCAATTTCGTCCTGAGAAATAAATTCCTTTCTGACAATCGATCCTTCGAAGTGGAATTTTCTTCTTTCATCCGGGCTTATTACATATCCGGAAATATTAGCGCCAGGGAATATTCTCTTTTCATCCGGCATTTGTCCGACGATGCCTACTCCTAATTCGGAGATATCGAATATAAATCCATTAACCGCGATTTCGTCGATTTTAGCACGAACTTTAAATTTGCATATTTCCTCAGAAAAATATCTATCTGCTTTCCTACGCTCCATTATATCCCATCTCCACCGAAGAGTCCCGAAACAGCTCTATTCGATCTGCGTAATGATATCTTTCCATGATCAGCGAATAGATATACAGATCTAATTTCGTATTTGTTAGTAGACTTTAAAAAAGTGGAAAAAACGATAAATTTAGAATCGTTGTGGATTGAATCCCGGGAAATAAATTGGTTCTGTTGATTTATTATTGCGGAACTTTGATGATTAAGTCATATGAATTTTAAGTTTGTAAAAGTTTCATAAAAATAGCCACTTTAGACTCGGACGAAAAGCTAGATTCGATATCTATCCTCGAATTTTACTAGGATGACGCCGGTAATGGTTTCGAAGAAATAAACGTCTCCGATTTGCATCAAATATCTATGAAGTTCGGCTCGGCGGTTTCTTAGGAGATTTCAGTTTTTCTCGAAGGTCGCAAAAGGCCGGTCGATGGACCCGTTAAAAAACCCGATTATGGGCATTCGTTCCCGAACTTGCAATATTTTGCAAAACTACTTTAGAAGAGAGAAACGATGATCGAGTGCTCAAAACCAAAGGCGAACTTTATTCAATTTTCAGTCGATTGCGATTTTGATCAACTATCGAAATATTCAAACTTTTATGTCAAATCACGCTCAAAGTAAGGATATTCCGATAGAATTCTCTCGAATTCGAATTTTTAAGACAAAGACATCGAAATAGATTCGAATAAAATTTACTTCGTCTCTAATGCGTTTACAAAATAGCGATAATTGCTCCCATTGCTGCCATTACTATAAATGAACAAGCGCATTCGAATAACCATAGTTTAACCGTTCTTCCCATCCAGATAACTTCGATTGACGTTGAAGTAACTAGAAAGCCGAGCCATAACCAAAGAGCGCAAATAACGCCTCTCCAAACTCCAGCGCCACCCAGGAAAGGAGAAGAAGATGCAAACAAATATATTACTGCCAATACATATGCAGTAATAAAATTGGAGAGTAAGTTCCACAATAGTTGAGGTACCATATCGGAAAATTTTTCATTTCCGGTCGGATGAACATCCGCTAATTTCATCCAAAGTTTTCCGAAAAGAGGTCCGTGAAATAGAAATCCCAGGACAAACGCTGTAAGGGCCGCTAAACTAACAGCCGTTAAATTGATCGGTAACATATTATCTCCATTATTGATGGCGGCTTTCGCAATTTTTCTTTGAAAACCGAGAATCGAAGTATATTTACATACTAATTGGTATGTTGTAAACAAAAATTTTCATCGATAGCTTTTTTGTTGCGCTTGAATTATACTGCTTTGTTGTTGAATGAATAAGTGTTCGGTCATGAAAAAAAACAGGATCCCATTAAAGAAATCCCGCAATCTTGAAGTTACGAGAAAGCAAATTCTCGAGGTCGCTTTTATGAATTTCTTTAAACGTGGTTTTCAAGGTACCAGTGTGGATGACCTTGTAGAGCAGACTTCCTTGACTAAAGGAGCTTTTTACCATCAATTTCCCACCAAGCTTATGCTCGGTTATGCCGTCGTTGACGAGGTTTTAAAATCGTTGATAGTCGATCGTTGGATTAAGCCGCTCGAGGCATATGAAAATCCGATTGTTGGCATTTTGGAACTCATGCAGAATCATATCGGCAATGCGAAACCTGAGATTCTTAAGTACGGTTGTCCATTGAATAACCTCGTGCAAGAAATGTCGCCTGTGGATAAGGGTTTCAAGATTCGTCTTCAGGCAGCTCTTAAGCTATGGATCAATGAGCTCGAAAAATCCTTAGAACGAGCTAAGGCGGCCGGTTATATTAAGAAAGAGATTAATACCAGCGAGGCGGCGCATTTTATCGTGATGGCTCACGAAGGTTTTTACGGGCTTATCAAAGGAGTGGGGGATCCGAATCTTTTCGGCATTCTATTCAAAGCGATGAATCGATATTTCGATTCGATCTCTTAAGTATATTTAGATTTCGCTTAATTGCTTAGTTTAAGTGAATAGGGATATTATAATGTTTATTAATCGTTTTCGGAAGTGCACATTAACGCGGGCATTTCCGGAGTTCTTCTAAATCTGCTCGCTCCATTCAAAAAATCTCCGAAATACCGGTATCGTTCAAGCGGAGTAATTAAGGTTCTGTTATCATTTTCCCGATTCGGATCGAGGTAACGATTTACGCACCGGTAGATAAAACGAAACGTACTTTTGATTAAGAATTACGTTACCTATCTCCGGATGCCATTCGGAATCGAAAAAGAATGAGCGCAAAGCAATAAGGTACCTGCCGTATCTCCTCTAATCGAGTCCATCAATGTTATGAATACTGAAATACAGGGTAAGTATGAAGCAAACTAAATGTAAAACGATTCTCGTTCTTATGTTTCTCTCTTCGGCGGGAAATCTAAGCGCAAAATCTTATATCTTCGGGAGTCTTGGAACCCAGTTTGACCTCGGTCAACTAGGAAAGACGATAACTCAAGATGGTCAAAATGCCTCCAGCTATTACGACGTGCAGTCTTCGGACGGTCAAAATGGCGTCGCGACCCGGCGTGCACTCATTCCCGAAGACAGGTTGGTAACCCTTCAGCATACTACGAACGGTCTTATTAGCGTGAAAACAAAAGGGCCTATGACAGGCGGTGTCATCTCTTTCGGATATGAGAAAGATTTCGGAAAAGTATTCTTTTGGCGAATATCCGGAAATTATACGAGAAAGATTATGGGCGGTTATTCGGAAGCCAAATTTGCCGGATATCAATATTACGATATAACGTACGATTACAATGCTGTCCAGATACCCGTGGATATCGGTATTAAGCTTTCCATAAGCGAAGATGCCGCAATTTATATCGGCGCAGGGATTCATTATTTCAAAGGCGGTTGGAGTCTCGCCGGGAGCAATCGTATGGAAGATGTTCATCAATATTTGGTAACAAACCTCGGCCCAACAAACACAATTACGAACCTCGTCGCCGATGGAACAAGTCCTCAATCGAATTGGGAAAATACGAGATTCAATGCGGCCGGTTTTGCTCCGAATTGGTTGATCGGCGCTCAAGCTCGATTATCGGAGAAAGGTTATTTCTTTATGGAAGCCGAAACTTTTTACTCCTTTCAGTATGGAGTTGGGCACACCCGTTCGTTAGGCGGCATTATCAGTTTAGCTCCTTCTCCGGGATTTCCGGTAATATTAGGAGGGACTCAGTATCGATTCGGATATAAATTCGAAATATAGCTCAAACAATTAAAGCCATTATTGGAAAAGGTTCCGTTTTTATAACCTCTTTTCGGAGCCTTCTTTTTTTAATTAATATTTTTATAAAATTCTCCCGGATCGTTCTTTTTGTCCATATTAACGCAGACGAAAATCGTTATAAGTTGTATCCCTTGTGAAGGTATGCCATAAGATGCAGAAGGACGGATGCCTCCGACTCCGGTTACTTTAAATTGATAACTATATTCTTAGAGAAACGATATTCGTTCGAAAAGCTAGGGTCGATTAAAAAGTTCTATAAATCCTCTGCTGCAATGAAAAGAGGAATGCCTTTCTGAAAGGCGAAGCTAATATTACAATTGATTATCATTTGTAGAAAGACTACGTCAGCTATAAAAGCGTTCATTGAAAACGATTGTTGTGTTAAAATCGACGCGAAGTGCCTTCCTTACGGATTTCGAATTTCTTCCGATCTCTTCAAATCGAACCAAGCCTAGCAATGTAAAGTATCGATTTCGAATGAAGAGAGACGGATTCGCGATTTATAAATTGTCATTCACGATGATTTGGATCTTTCCTTCGGTCATATGTTGACTATAGTAAGTATACGCTTCCGCCGCTTGAGTCAAATTAAATTGACGTTGAATCTTAGGTTTGAAAATGCCGTTAACATTATTGATAACTTCCCTTGATAATCGGAATCTTGAGAGAAGAGATAGCGAATCGATAATATATTCGATTTCGAAGAATGTCGCTTTCCATCCGCTGAATAATTTTTGCGGTTGGAATAGCATCGGTCCGGTATTAAAATAACCGTACATGCACAGTGTGGATCCTTGAGGCAGTGCACGCATCAGAGTTAACGGCATCTCGCCTCCTATGCAGTCAAAGCCGTAAGTGCAATTTACTTTTTTGCACAATTCGGTCAGCTTTAATTCGAAATCCGGTTCTGCCTGGTTTAGTACGTAGGAAGCCCCTTCTTCTTTGCAAATCTCGGCTTGCTCTTCCCTTCGGACAATTGCAATACTCTTCAGCCCGTAGCTGTGCGCTACACGCATCGTCATACGCGCGACAGCTCCGGCAGCGGCAGTAATGAAAAAATATTTTGACCCTGACGCTTTCGCCCATCTCGCCATTCCGATACCGGTTATCGGATTTGCAACGGATGAAGCCGCTTCTTTAAACTGTACGTCTTTGGGGAGAACGATTAACTTTAATGGGTCTGCCAACACGTATTCCGCAAAGATACCGTTCTTACTGTAAAGTGCGACTCGCTTACCCATTCTTAGTCTTCCTACTATACCTCCACCATTGGCAACGACGATGCCGGCTCCTTCAAAGCCAACACCCCGCGGATAGGGATAATTTAAAGTGGAACTATAGACTCCTTGAATATGATAAAGATCGTTCGGATTCATTGAACCTCGATCGACTTTTACAAGAACCTGACCCGGACCGGGTTTTGGGACGTCGATTTCAGTAAGCTGTAAGTATTTCCGAATTTCGTTCGGATCTGAAAGCGCATTCTCCGGTAAGGGCCCGAGTTGTCGAAGGGCTTTCATTTTGCTCGGTACATTGTTCATCATTAATTAATTCTCCAAGAAGTTATTTTCTCCGCACCAATATTAATAAGTTGCCGTCGAGATCCTTGAGTATCACCGATTGACTTGCATTTCGGCGTATAAAAGTTCCACCTTCTCTAATTATCTTGTTTGTTGCAGTATCCAGATTTTGAACCTGGAAACCGGTTGCAACTCGTCCCATTTCGGTCATCGTAACCGGTTTTTTTGAGGACGCTTTATTATAAGTGAAAACTTCAAAAGTTGGACCTCCATCGCTATAGCCGGGCAATACAACGTGTCGGCCTCGAATAGCGGCTCCGTTTATGCCCGTTAGATTTTCAATGAATTCGCCTTTATAATCTCTTTCGAATCCGGTAGTGGAAGTTTCTAATACCTTAATGTAAAAATTAACTGTCTTAATCCAATCAGTCGAATTGATATTTACGTGAAGAAATCGTATCCTGTCTATCTCGGGCGGTGATAATTCAAAATAGGTTCGCACCAGCGAATTCAATGAGCGATATATAGTGCGAGGAGTTAGCGGTGTGGGAAACGGGATGTGAACTTCGAAAACATTCCCGTCCGGATCAGTTGCATATACTGCCGGAACTTTCTCCATATCTTTGAACGAGCTGAGTATTTTGCCGCCGTTCTTTGCGATTTGTTTGATCAATCCGGGGATATCATCACTCTCGAAGCAAATATGAGCGTAACCTAAATCGTTCGGTAAAGGTGATTTAACATTCGATTTACCACCTTTTAGAATAGTTAATAATGGACCGTGCCCTTGATATCCTGGCGTTCTAAGAGATACGACGGATTTACCGGAGCCATCCAAACTCCAGTCCGACGCATCTTCCGATTTTTGAGTTCGAAAGACGCTTTGATAAAATTTCGAAAGTCGTTCAGGATTTGGGCTATTTAAAATTACGGTTGCGTACGAAAAATCGATACCTTCTATTTTACGATAATCACTTTGAGATGCAGTGATAACCCACCAAAGTAAGATGGCAGTTATTAAAATACAGATTGCAGAAAATAGTTTTCTCATTTCGCTCCGATTTCCGAGTTCTCTTCATTCATCATCGATCTCTCAATTTACGCTGTCCGACTAATCCACGTATTTGCTCGCCAGATCGGATCAGGGGGATGATCACCATGCGAGATTGAATGAAATAGGTTCGAGTCTTGCTTTATGATACACGAATAGCAGGTGGTCCGCTTGAATGATTCCGGTGCGGATAAAAAATTATCGGGTAGGCGATCGTAGAATCGTTCAAACTAAACTAATTCGGTCGTTTTGGGACGAGTCGTTGAAGAGAGATCGATAGCTCTAAATAAAACGATAGCTTAGATCGTTGTATTCGGTTACGATATCACATACACTTTTGTGACGGCGGATTTCTCGTAAGGAGAGATATTAACTCAAATCGTTACGGCGCTATTTGAATACGGGGACAAACATGCCCGCTCTACTTGAAAAAATTCCGACGTTTTTTCCTTGATAAAGGTTCTTCCCTTTGAAGAATCAATTTCCTTACAATTTCCGGAATCGATTTCTGCGACCGACGATTTGTTCCAAGTTCGGCCCCTTCCGTTAGAACCGAGTCCGATATTACTATGCCTAAAACGTTCAAAGAAGATTCGGAATCTTAGATGGATTTTTCTCGAAAAGACATTCTATATCTATGGAACAGCCGAGTGATATTCGCAACGAATGCGATGCAAACGGATTTTCACGAACACTATGCGGCTACCTTGGCGGTTTCATTAACCGAAAATATATGTATTGAGACCGAAAATGGAAAAGAAGAATACCGGGCGGCCTTGGTCGCACCGAATACCTATCATCGTACCGTTTCCCCCGGAGTGGAAATGGTATCGTTGCTGATCGATCCGGAAACGTATGAATACGGAGCCATCGCCGAATTCATAGAGACGGGAAAGGTTAAACGATTAGAAATTTCCGCTTTTCTTCCTCTGATGGAAAGATTATGGGAATTATATTATGGAAATTTAAATGATACGGAAGTTTGGGAGCTTCATCTTGATTTGTTGCAATGTGTCTATCCTTTTCGAAAATTGGAAAAGAACATAGACGAAAGAGTTCAAAAGATCGCGCATAAAATTCGAACTGAATTGCCTGACAGCATCCGGATGAAAGAGATCGGCAAGGACTTTTCAATTTCCGAAGATCGATTGATTCGTCTCTTTAAGGAAAATTTGGGAATTCCTCTCAGAAGATACTTGTTATGGGTCCGAGTCATGAGCACCGTAAAACTTTTAAAGGAAGGAAAAAACCTAACCGAAGCCGCTCACTCTGCGGGCTTTTCGGACTCGGCGCATTTTACCCGTACGTTTAAGGAAAATTTCGGATTCGTACCCTCTTTTTTTTTCGGTCACTTAAAATCGATCGAAGTCCGGTTCTGCGAATCGGAATGATTCGGTTCCTAAAAATTTCCTATAATACCGGAATCGTTCAAGCCAGGCGGTTCGGGTTCTGTTACTCTTTCTCTTATTCGAGAACATAGAGAAGCACAAAATGCCAGTAGAGACAGAAAAAGGATTTCTATCCAGACTTTCTTCCAGATTTTCCAGATATCATTCCGAGTCGGTGAAAACTCCGAGCGAAGAAGAGAAAGCGGGTTTTCGAAAAGCCCAGAGACTAGCTTACCGATGCGTTACCGAAATCGAAAAGGAAATGCGGGAAGGATGGACGGAGATCCAGACGGCAAAACGCATGGATACTTTCTTACGGGACCACGGAGTGAAGGTGTTCCTGCATCGGCCCTTTGCCTGGTTTGGGGAACATGCTAGATTCGACGGCTATAAGAGATTTACTCAGTTTCATCCAGGTAAGAAAAGACTAGCGCCGAACGAATCTTTTATCCTGGACGTTTCTCCCGTCGTTGAAGGTTATATCGGAGATATCGGTTACTCTTCTTCTCTACGGGAGAATCCGGAATTGAATTCCGGAATGGAATATCTTCTAAAACTCCGGAAAGCGATTCCCGAATACTTTGCCTCTTCTATGAGCGCCTCGGAGATTTGGTGGAAAATAGATCGGGACGCAAAGCAGAACGGTTTTGACAATATTCACTCCTTGTATCCGTTCGCTGTGCTGGGCCATCGCGTATATAAAGTACGTATTCCTAATATTTCCTTTCCCTTATTGCCGATCAGTTTCGCCAGTTGGTTCAGTCTCCAAGGATCTTATGAATTTCTAACTCATAAGGTCTTGCCGGAACTTCTTACGCCCGATCATGAAGGCGATAAAACAGGGTTATGGGCGATCGAGCCCCATCTCGGCAAAGGGAAGACCGGATTTAAGTTCGAAGAGATCCTAGTGGTGGAAAAAGATCGAGTTTACTGGTTGGACGATAATGTTCCCCACGTAAATAAAGCTAGGAAATTACAAGAATCGATATGAAACTAAATCAGAATTTTATTATATTTATCTCTATTTCGTACATAATCGGTTGTAACCCTGAAAAAATCAAAATCGGTGAAGCGTATCGCTTGGGAGAAGTTCCTTCGGGTATCTTAGAAGTCGAAGCAAAACAGGATTCGTTTTTAAACGGTTTGAAAGTGGCAATGACGGATCTCCCCGGCCACGACGATTTGATCTTTGACGCCGAAAAAAAACAGGGATTTGCATCCGGTATGGACGGCTGGATCTGGAAATTGGATTTGGTTACGGGGAAGGCTTCTCAATGGTTGCGTCCTCCCGTAAATCCCGCAGGTCTACAGTATTCCGATAGCAAAAAGGAGAAGATTCTAGTCTGTGCTTCCAGATTGGGAGGAGAATCTTACGATGAAAAAAATCGAGTCGGTTTATACGAAGTTGAGATCTCTACTAAGAAATTGAAACCTTTAGTATTGGATCTACCGAAAACGGAAAAAGAAGAATTCGAAAAAGTTTATACATTATCCGAAAGACGGGCGATTTTGCTAAAAGATCTAACTCCGGCCAATTCCAGATCGTTTTCTCTTTGTAACGACCTCGCCGTGTCGCCGGATGGAAATCGCATCTATATCACCGAACCTTTCGAAAGAGAGGAAGCCTCAATGGGGAGCGGAGCGGTACCGGAAGCGATCGGTTTGTATCCTCACGGTAAACTTTGGATATACGACCGAAAAAAGGAATCCATCTCGTTGGTGCTGAACGGATTCACTTTCGTGGACGGAATCCTTTTGGAGGAAAATCCGGCTGGAATGGAGGAGTCCGTTATTTTTACCGAGACTTCCAAATTTAGAATTCTACGCGCATTTATCTCGGGAAAGAAGGGCGGAACGTCGGAAGTTCTCTTCGAAAATTTACCGGGTTTGGCGGATGGGCTTGAACGGGACGACAAAGGGCGGATTTGGGCGGGAATCATTAAGCGAAGATCCGGGCTTATCAATTTTGTACATGGAAATCCCTGGATGAAGTCCGCTCTCCTTTCTCTTCCGCAATGGATTCTGCCGATTTCCAAAAAAACAGGGTTTCTTGTTCTAGATTCGAGAGCGAAACGAGCTCTCTATTATTCTTTGCATGACGGTTCCAAGATTCGGGATATCTCCGTCGCGGTTCCTTTCGGAGAAAGAGTTTATTTTCCTTCTTTCGATCTACAGTCCAGAGGATTGTATTCACTTTCCATCTCGGAGTTGCAATTAGCCGAATGAAACTCGGTTTGAAAATTTTTTTTATTCATCGATAGATATTAGATATTGCATTAAATTTCTTCGATATTCCGAACCCCTCGCGCGTCGGGAATGCGCTAAAAATCATACTTGGGCGGGCGGGGGGGTACTAAGAAAACACGGTTAATTACGAATATTTGAACGTAATTTGCGGGAAAAGGTATTAACGTATGTTAATCATAATCCTAAGAACGCGCGGGAAGAATATTGAAACCATTTAAACCATCTTTCAAATAAGAGAATTAAATGGAGAAAAATATGGAATTAATCGTTTTGTTAGCTCGAATTCTTTTCGGGGCAATTTTTATCGTCGCGGGTCCGGGACATTTCTCTTCCGAAAGGATAGCGCATGCAGCGCAATTAGGAGTCCCGCTCGCTTCGATTGCGGTTCCGCTTTCCGGAATGATTGCTTTTTTCGGGGGTCTCAGCATTGTTCTGGGATTTAAAGCTGCTTGGGGTGCATGGTTAATCGTGTTATTCCTCGTACCTGTAACGGTTATGATGCACCAGTTTTGGGGCATTACCGATCCTATTGCAGTTCGCGTCCAGCAGGCTATGTTTATGAAAAATCTTTCCATGCTTGGCGGAGCTTTACTGATCGCTCATTTCGGGTCGGGACCTTTTAGTTTGAAGGAATAATTTTCGATTTATTTAATAAAGTCGAGATTCGGAGGGTTTGAATATTGGAAGGGTGAGAACAATCTTTTTCTAATATTCAAGGTCTTAATTCTTATCATTCGGGAATATTCTCGCAATCGGAAATAAGTATTAATGGATCGATACTTAACGGACGGATTTAATGGAAGTGACCGTCTTTAAGGGTTGTCCCGGAGTTTTTGTATTTTCTGCCCGAGCCGATTCGATGCAGATCGATTTTTCACAAAGTTCACTTTTTTGACTTGATTTAAACACGCATCCCGGTTCAATTCTCGTGGATTAAGGTCCATCTTCGATTCCAATTTGTCGTAGGGACTTAAGATAAGTAAGAGGCTTCACGAATGTGGAGTCTTTCTTTTATTGTAGGTTAGAATAAAATGAGCCGTACGCTGAATGTAGTTTTTTCTCCCGCAGATTCTCAGGGAAACACCGTCATATATGTCCCGAATCAATCCGGAGATCCAGTATCCTCCGAGCAAACGTTCGAGATTCAACTCTCGAATGCGGGCGGGCAGTCTGTCTTGTTAAAAAAGGGAGATCCGGTTTCAGATCAGGCGGTCCCTGCCAATTCGTTTTTACTAGGTATTTTCTTTCCCGAAACTTTTACCGCCTCCGATTTGGATGCGATTGCAGTTAGCCCGCAGGAGAACTGGAAGGCAAAATGTTTTTCGGACGATGGAATTTACTTAATGCTTTCCCCCGTCTCGGACATAAACGTTCCCGCGAATGGAAGTCTTACGCTAAAACTTTCCGGGTTCAAAACTTCTTCTCCGCGTCAGATTCCTCAAGCTTTGAATCTTAACTTATATAATTTGGATGCTTCGATTATCGGCGACGGAATTTATTCTACCCAAGCTAAAATACTCCAAGTACCGAAGCTGGGGAATAAGGATTTGATCTTAATTGCGAACGCGGAAAATTCCTCGGTGATCTATTTGACTCCCTCCGATGCACCCGCAAATAACACGAACTCCGTCAATTTCTATTTGACTAATCGTGATCCGAACGCAGCGCAAATACCTGCGACGGCGAACGTTTCCTATATTAGGATTTCCTTTGATACCGGACAGGATTTGGGCGATTTGACCAGCGCTGCCGATGCCGCACTTGCGAATATTTCGCTTTTACGGGAATACCAAAATTTATTCTCCCTTTCCGTGGAAAGAATTCGAAACATTCCGACTTGGAAATTTACCGCTAGTGCGAACGTTTTTCTAAACGGAGGAAGCAATGATCGTTTAGAATTCCAATTGGAAAATTTAGTCAGTCATATCGAGCCAGGGATCGCTAACGTTTATTTGGAATTTTTCAATGTTCCGGGATTTAACGACGGTTATGCGACTTTTTCTCTGCAAAAGGAACTCCCAGCCGCGGTTATTAGCGCATTTTTTATTTCTCCGTCCCAGCTTGCTTACGGGGACTCTATAACACTTCAATGGCAGACACAAGGAGCCGAGTATTGCACGTTGAATACCAATATCGGCAGCCTTTTGGATCAGAACGGCCAAACGATTCAGGCTTACCAAACTTTTCCCGCAATGGAATCGGGTTTGAAAATCACTCCAGTTTTACCTCAGTTACAAAATTCTAATTCACCTATTTTGTTCTCGGTCGGGATCGCAGCGTTTACGCAAGACGGCCGTAGCAATAATAAGCAGGAAGGAATTTTAATCGAACCGGTGAGCTGTTCATTGACATCTTCCACAGTCGGTCCTATTAAAGTAGGAGACTCGGTTCAGTTGAACTGGAATTCAAGATTCGCACATTCTCTTTCAATTGATCAAGGGATCGGAACGGTGAAAACGAACGGTTCAACCAATGTTTCTCCGGTGCATGACACTACGTATACGCTTACTGCTCAGGGATTATACGGTCCGGTTACTTCTGCCGTGACCGTTACGGTGCAATCAGTAAAGATCAATCTTTTTCAGGCGAATGTCTCCAGCGCCAAAATCGGCGATCAAATCACCTTCCAATGGGATACGGATTTCGCGACTATACTCGATATTAACGGGACTCAATTGCCTTCCGGCAAAGGAAGCATTCAGCTTTCCTTAACTCATTCTACCGATGTTTTCACTTTAACCTGTAACGGAGGGAATGGTCCAGTTTCTCGATCCATTTCCATAACGGCAACGGATGGGGTGCAGATTACTAGCGTGGGCGGGTCGTGGCAGATGAATAAATTTTATTTCGAAGAAGCTCAAGCGGTTTTCAATTGGGCGACGCTTCGCGCGGTTTCCTGTCAAGTCACTGTCAATGGAGGAGTAGTTTCCACCGCGATTTCAGGGAGCGCCTCCGTGGGCGCCGGAACAGGCGATAACCCGCAAAGCGTAACGTTTATTCTGACGGCGCAAGGGCCGGGAGGTCCTGTTTCCCAGGCTTACACTGTGGTCCCGAACGTTTGAATTAATGCGGGTTACATAGCTCCCGTAACCTCGACATCGAAAGACTGCGTTAAAGAGGTCCCGTCTTTTCCTTGGCAAACTAAAGTAAAGGTTTGGAAGTTATTTAGGGAAAAATCCGTGGATCCGGTGGCGGCGACCTTGGCTCCATTCAGAGTTACCGAGGTTGCGAATGCCGTGTCCCAATTAATCGTCACCGGTTCCCCGACTCCGACAACGTATGCGTTCGGCTTAAAAGAATTGATTACCAAGACGTCTACGGTTACGACTACGGAGGAAGATACCGTTCGCAGCCCGGTGGCAGTCAGGGTATATCGAGTCGTATTTTTAGGAGAGACCGTAATCTCTCCCGAGTCTTTGACATTACCAATTCCTTGATCGATCGTTACTGTTCGAGCATTCTGAGATGTCCAGTTAAGAGTGATAGGAGTTCCGGGCGGAACCGGATTCAGGTTGGAAGCGGAGAGGTTGCAAGTAGGCGGAAGAATTTGTATCCCTAATTCTTTACTGTTACTTCTTCCGTCTAAACTAAACGCGTGAAGCGAAATGGAAAAGACAATCCCCCCTGAAGCCGGAATAACCGCAGGCGGAACCGGAATGATTTTTACTCCCGATTCGAATGCGGAAAATGATTGAAAAGCCGGGATTGTCTGATTATTTTCATCGAGCAAACTTCCCGTAGACGCTTCCAAAGTGCAATAAGAAGCTCCTTCCGTTTCCCATTGTAATATAATTTCCGTACCGCCGATAATCGCATAGGACGATGCGAAAAAGCCGGTAATAATCGCCTGAGGATATTCCTTCGTCAAAGTAAAATCGGAATAACCGTCGTTGTATCCTGGAATATTATAATATTCTATATAACATTTTGCGATTCCAGGGGGAAGGTGGGTGATCAATTTTTGTATGTCGAATTCGATTCGATCGTTGCTGCCGCCGTTTAGAAAAACGTCGGTGGCCGAAGTAAACTTCCAAGTGGGAATTTGACCGATTCTTTCGAAACTCAGCGTAAAATTATTTTCATACGCTCGCTGGATGCTTACGGCAATCCCATCCAAATCGGCGGCTTCCGCGATATCCCCCATCCCGTTTCCGGTATCGAAGGAGATTCTGATATAAGTTTGGTTCGCTTTTGCCGGAATTGCAGTTAGGGATCGACCCGAATTCAGGATATAAAAATCGATCGTATTTTCGTTATTTGCAGTATTATCGCCAGAAGTGATAAAGACCACATTTCCATCAATTGTTCTCGACTCGATGCTAAGATCCTTATTTCCCTTTTTCGGAACCTGTTGGATGAATATGTTGAAGTCGTATTCTCCTGTACCGACCGCGGAAGCATCCGCATTCAAGACGTTAACGGTCAGTTTTTGTGGAATTTGCCTAGGGGCCGCAAGGAAACCGGCGAGAGTGAGCGAGATGACTCCACCGGCGGGAAGCGCTAAATCGCTTCCCGGACAAATTACCAGATAATTTCCGTCGTCAGTAAACGTCTTTAACTTCCAGTTTGCCGGAGAATTTAATCGGATGGAAGATAGAACGTCGGCTCCGATGCTCTCCGGTAGATAGATTACGAATAACGAGGCTGCTCCAGTAGTTTGTCCGTCGGGCACGGGTTCTCCGCCTTTCAGAGAAATCGGAGCACTTCCGTTATTAGCGATCGTTAAAGTAAAGTAATTCTCCGCCGCAACCGAATCGCCATCCGCATTCGGAACATATAATATTCCGTTTTGATTCGCATCGACCGGGGATAGGGAAAGCGTTAACGGGTAAGTTGTAGTGAGAGTCATAAAGTTTATTTTCCTTCTGAATTCCGGTTTGAGTCGGTAGATTTTATTTTTAACCATCCTTCTCTAAAGAGGAGACTAACGGAAAAATTCGTTTCGGTATGGACCTTTTCGATGTGAGAAAGGTTTTGCCAGGAGCCGGATTCCTTTTCTACCCATATCCAATCCGTTCCGGGTATGAGCGGTAAGGGTAATTCGAGTCGCTCAGAAGGGGTCAAGACGGGCGCCGTTTGAAACGTTACACTCATCTTTTCCAATGCCGGCGCATAATGATATCGTGGTATATCGATCCTTTTTTTAGGCACGATTCCCATCGTGGCATGTATCGGAGCCCGCGGGTCGATAAGGAGCAGAACCGTACTAGGATCCTCGTTGGGATCGGGTTTAAGAGTGATCGTAGTTTCCGACGGAATTAGGATCGTAGGATCGGAGCCGTCGGAGTGAGAGGAATAGAAATTTGAGAAATCCGTTTTGCCTTCTTTCTCGGGATAAAAGCCGAGCAATCCGTCTTCGTATTGCAAAGCGCTTCCTAATCTGAGAGGAAATGAGACCTCGGTAAAGCCGGCGATATCGTTTTGTTTCGGATTGCCGATATTGTAATGTAGCGAGGCCCAACTTTGGTTTTGAACGGGATTTCCTTTTAGCTCGACCTTCAATTTCGCCCGCACAATCGCGATCGGCCGACCGATAAATTGAACCAGACTTGTAGTTTCGCTGTAGTTCTGGGGCTCTATGAATCGCAGGGACTTATCCAACGTGCTTATAAACGATTCCAGAAAGGCTTCATTCCTACTTAGAATATTAGAAACGAATTCTAAAATATGCGAATTTTTGAATGTTTGGTTCATTTTCTGGGAAAAATCCGCGTCCTGAACTCTTATCGTAATAAAGGGATCGTTGCCCGGTGAACTTTCAAAGAAGATGCCGCTACCGTCATAAGCCGCGATCGACCCCAACGAATTTCCGTCCTCGTCGTACAACATCAAACTTCCATCGAGATAGTTCGGTAGGATCCAACCGTGGATAGGCGAATTTATACTGTTCATTTCTTCCGTATCGTCGTAAGTCGATAACCAACGAAACAACAGTCTTGCCGGTTGAACAAATCGCGGCGGAAGAAAGGCCGGATAAGTATCGTTTTGAATGAAAAGACTTCGGGAGGCTACGGTCGGCGGAGTATCATAATCCCGATATTGACCGAAAGCATCCACCACCCTTAGCTTCTGGATGCGTCCAAGTCCGCACCGAATCGGGTTAAAATTGATTTCCGGTAAAGGATTCGTGTCGTTCGTCCCGCCTACGAAGGTCTGTATTTTTTGATTGAATGTCCTTTCGAGTCCGCGCGCCAAGGGATCGTGTACCTGAAATTGCATCTCCTGGGCTTGCATCCCCAGCGCGTCGTTGAATCCCGAAAGGGATTGAGATAGAACCGGAATATTTACGGCCTGATCTAAAATCTTCTGGACGATCGGGTTCGCGGAATACTTTTGATAGTCCCTAACTCGATCTTTTAAATTCTTGATGGCTTGCGGGGTCAGAATCGTGGAGCCGGTATAGTTTTGTTCCTGTCCCAATCCTTCGCCGCCGTATTTTAAGTCCGTTTCCCCGTCCGGTAGTTTACAATTCTTTTGAATGAAATCGGGTACGTAATTCGGGAGCGAGACTCCTTGCGTGACGGTTTCGATCGTCTGGTAAGGTCGGAATGCGAAATTCCACTGGAGTAGAATCGGGTGCCAAGGACGATCCCATATACTAAATTGCAACGGGGAAGGTACGACTCCCGAAGTAATATGATTCTTGTAAAATGTATCCGATCCGCTCGAGTCGAATTCGTTTTGCAATTGTTCCAGGATGCCGGGGATAGAAGACGCTTCGCTCGTTTTCACAATAACTCCCCATTGACTCTTATCCAAATAATACGATTCCGAAAGAACTAGGTTCGGTAAATTTCCTAAAGGCAGATTGGAAATATCGGGATACTTAGGCAATTGGCTCGATGCTACGGTATAAGAAGTTCCGGTATAAGCGAACTGAAATGCGGTGATCGTTTGCGAATCAATCCGACAGAGTAACTTACCGCTTTCGGAAAATGCACCGTCGAATCCGTAACGACCCGAGGGTTGAAGATCTTTGCCGGAGATTAATACTATCGGATCATTGGGTTGATAAAAACGAGGAGCTTCGATTGCCTTTAGAGAATACCCTTTTCCGATCTCATCCGAAATTTTTTGTGAAAGGGATTGGATTTCGGACGTAAGCGTAGAGAGATTATTGTTCAGAACTTGAAACTGCGATTGGTCGCCCACATTCGCTTCGATAAATTGTCTTATATCATTCGAACTTACCGGAGGAGTATTCCCCGTTGCCGGATATAACGAGGCGATGAATTTATACCAATCTGCGAATACCTGCTTTTTTATAGAAAGGGTTTGAGCGGAATTTTGATCCGTTTGTGTCTGGTATCGATTTAATTGATTAAGATCTTTGGCTATCTGCTCCGGTAATCCGGTTGCATCCTCGGTTTTCGGGTCAGCCGGGACGACGGTCCATAATGTTTCGGTTTGTTCGGTACCGAAAAAGCTTTTATGCAATACCCTTTCAAGATCAGCCATTGCCCCCACATCCGTTAATTTATCTAGATACCCGATCTGCAAAGCTTCGATAAAACGTTCCAATTGGCTTCTGTTCAAGCCCGGCACTTGGATCAGAACGGAGAGTAGGCTAGCTAATCCTTCCGAGTTGGTATTTGCGAGAGCGACCTGGGTCGCGCTCAAGTCCGTTTTAGAACTTATGTAATTCGTGGACTGATTCCATTTTACGTTTCCGAGCATCCCTATACATGCCATTCCGGAAATTGAATCGATCGGAGTTTTATCGGGGAGCTCCCATTGAAAGGTATCTAATGTTTTAGCGAGATCGCCGGAGGAATGAATTGGATCGTTATTTTGATCGTTATACCATCCAATGACCGCATAACTGATTGAATAGTTGTCCGGATTAAAATTGACCAGATCGGCGAATGTATCCTGAAATCCGAATACGGTTTTACAATTCGGATAATATGACGCAAACCGAGGTTCCCCGTATCCGATCGCGGTGAAAGGCGTTAATCTTTCCGTACTTGGGTCAGTACTTTCGGACCATTTTTCCAATTCGACCGCTCTTCCCATATAGCGAAAGGGCGGATTCGTTTGAGAGAAGGCAAAATTTCCGTCCTTATTAAACGGAATATTCGTATGATCGTAATATGCATCCGCGTCCGTTGATAGAAAATCGGATTCGATAACCCAGGATTTTTGAGTCGTTTGCAATCCGTCTATGCTCGTTAGTATTCTCGTGGCTAACCATCGATTCGGCACATTCTGAAATTGAATAGATTCGGCCCCGGTGTTCTTATTTGTTATCTGCATTCCTTGTGTGAGCGCATCAGGAAGAGCCCAATGCAGATGAACGCCTATTTTTAACGGCAGGCTTTCCGTTTGAAAAGGCTTGTTTACGAATAGATCGCTAAGGTTCGCTCCCTGCGGGCCGCCCATGTAAGGTAGCGTGACGAAGTTCGCTGTAGCCGGTGCAGTAAGCGGCGTACGCTGTTCCGAATCTTCCTTTCCTACGCACATCGCGTCCAAATCGATCGGAACAAGTAAAAAAGAGGGCGTATTATTTGTCTGAGTCATCGATTGAATCACTCCTGTGTTTTTAAAAAGCTGATCTTATCCACGCCTTCCACCATCTGCATGGCGAACTGAGCGGAAGTGAAGTGATCGGCGGAGACGTTTAGTTTTTGTATTATCTCGTTCGCAAGAAGATCGACATTTAGAACCCCGGAGTAATCCCTAAATGGAATATTATTCAAAATTAAATTAGTTTCCAAGTCCCCGTTTGGATCCCTGAGTTCCTTACTAAAAGTCTGGTTGAAGTCCAATCCGAAATGAACTCCTTCGGAGGGAAGTTGGATATCAATTTGGCGGAGCTCTCCTGCAAAAAGGCATAATATAACGTCTTTAGAGAGATGGTCCATTCGCAGGCACTTGAGTTGGTCGGTCGCAAGGTTGTTTGCATCTTTCTGCGGAGTTGCATAACCCCTAATCTCTAGATTGGGCCAGCCCGAAACTGCGGACGACCTCAAGATTACTCCGGCGATTTTTTGAGGAGCTTGTGGGGTTGGGTTCGCATCGGAGGACGATTTCCGGATTGCCAGAGAAGTTTGTATGGCAGCTTGTCGAATTGAAGTCGCCGTTTTTTGATCGTTAGTAAGATCTCCCGCAGTTGAGCGACCGATACTAAATGCGCCGTCGATCAAGGAATCCACCCAATTCGTATCTAGTTCGAAAAATCGAATCGATTCCAGCGGAAGCATTCGTTCGTCAGGTACTAGATAGAAGAAAGGGACTCCGATTAATAGAGAGAGTTTCCCTAACCAATCGTTTATAATATCCTGCCAATCGGATCCGTTCGCCGTATCCGGCGCCGCTAAAGACGAATCACCGAAAAGTTGGCTAATCAGCTGCTTTTCTGCCGCTAAAATATCCTGTCGTTTTTGAGACAGCTTCCAACGATAAAGAGCCATCGAGAAAGAACGACTTTGCAATCCCAAGAGTCGACCTAACTCCCAAGCCGCCGAATAGGAAAGATTAAAGACTCCGTTATTGGAGTCATACGAAGTGAGTTCGTCTGAAGAGGAGGCCGGAAAGGAGGTCGTTATGGGAACTGAATACGGTACGAGCGGACCTCGATACCAAGATACGGTCTTATCGCCCTGCCGTAAACGGTGCGGTAGAGGTAGATAGCCGGACTTGATCATATTTTGCGCGATAGCAGAAAGTCCGGGGAGATCCGGCAAACGAAGTGTAGACGGAACCCTCTTCAGATTGGACACTAATTGCTTGAACGTAAATTGTTCGGACTCGGCGGAAAAACTCCACTTGCTTAAGAGGACGAGTGTGACACTCCCTGTGGAATCCGGAGTATAACGAGAGTTCATTAGAGGATCATAATATCCTTCCAAAGAAACGAGATATGCAGTGCTTACCGACCCGGGTTTTCCGATGCGATTTCCTACGACTACGGCAAATTCGCCGGGTCCCTCCTCGGTAGCGGTTGCTTTATCCGAAGTTTCCACGAGTCGGACGTGCGTGAGTCGATTCATTTCGCTTTCAAGGGGAATGATCGAATCCAGAATTTTTTTCGGCAAGCTAAGAGTTTGACAGGAATCGGCAGCCTTATCCCCGGATTCTAACGGAAATCCAAGATTTCCGATCGGCATCGTGTCCGTTTTCACCTGCGAGAATTCGGAGGAATCGATTAAGAGAATCGCAAGCCAAGGAGTTCCGCTGGTTTCCGTTCCCGCCGTCCTTTCCCAAGGTAAAGTAGATTTCGAAATTACAACGTGAGGTAGACAATTGGAAAAGTCTCCGAAACTTCCATCAGGAGGAAAGTAAGCGACAATCTCCTCCGATGCTATCTTAAATCGTTCTCCTCTTACCGATAGAACCTTGGTTTCCGAAAACGTATCCGTATCTCCGAAGCCCAAATCCACTTGGTGTTGTATTTGAATCGTATAATCTCCCGATTTTAAATCCGGGCGATGATACTGAATGAATTCCACTGTTCTGTTATCCGACATGGGTTCTACCGTTAAGAATATATTTTCGGAGGAGTTAAAAACGCGTTATCCGAACCCTTCGAAAGATTCGATAAGTCAAAATCATCCGGGACAAAGCCGAAGGCTGAAAATAAGTCCGATCTAGAATGTGCGGTTTGGGAGATTGTGCCGATAATCTTGTCTCTTCGTTGTTCCGGGTTTAGATTTCCGATGTTCGGCTCCGTCACAGTTTCCCAAACGTAGGCATTTTGGATCGGGTCGTCCGCGAACTCCAATCTGAACAAGGGAATATTTGAAGTGACCGCCGGGTTCGGAATCGGTTTCGGGGATATTTCATAACCCATTAGAATTCCGGAAAGGACGGCTTTTGAATTCAAATCGGCGCTAATGGACTGACCCCAAAGGGAATCGGGAACATTCTTATAGAGCGGGTCTAAAACAAAATCTCCTTCCGCACTTTCCCCATCCCTCGTGATAGTAATCGATGCCGCCGAGTTTAGAATGTCGGTACTTTTCCTGTCCATAGGTGCGATGCCGAATGCGGGATTCTCGCTAGTAAGCGTGTCTTTCCCGAACGAGGTCTTTCTCAACGGAATCGATGTTGCAAAAGAAAGACTTAATGTATGGGGGTTGATCACCCACTGTACTTTCGAAGACGTATCCTTGCTTAAATCTTTGACGATTCCCGATGTCGCGGATATTTCGAATCCGCGAGTCTGACCATCCTGTTGCGGCAAGAAAGAAGTTTTAAATTCCGACCACTTGATTGGATCAGGATGTTGGCCGCTATCGCCGAAGCTGATCGAGAATGAAACAATCCATAGATGAATTTTTGCGATTCCGCTAAAGTCGGGACCCCAGAAATGAATATCCGCGCCGATATGAACGGTGATCGTAATGTGTATCGTGTAGAACAATAGGTCGATCGAGAATCGATAAGAGACTCCGATGTCGACACCGCAATCCGCATCGTAGTGAAAGGGTTTCCAGCGAAGAAGAAAATCGACGTAAGCCGAAAACCAAGCGCTTAAATTACCGCAACTCCAGACCGCTTCCAAGCCTCCGCCGGCCATCAGATATCCAGGAGTAAGAGCAAAATAAGAATATCCTTGAATACTAATATTTGATCCGATTTGCCAATAAATCCCGAGACGGGGAACATTCGGATAGTGAGCGGGGACTTGGAAGCTCGGATGGTATCCCCCGAAAGTCACTACGAAATCTCCCGCGTGATCCCCGCCGAGCCAAACGAAGTAAGCGAATCCTCCCGTTAGGTGACAATCTTTCGACAGTATATAGGAACTTGGAGTCAATTGAGCGCTGATTCCGAAGAATCCATTTTGCGGGTCGAAAGACGCCTTGAGCGCCATTTGCGCTTCGGCGATCGGATTTGAAACGCCCTGTGGAATAGTCAGGGTGGATAATCCGACGAGATCCAATTCGAAATGATCGCCTAACTGCGCTGTGGCGAGCGCGAACGAATCGATCATCTGGAATGTCAGAAATCGTATACCTGCGGCAAACCAGTATTCTCCCGATTTTGGAACTGTGATCCGATTTTCGTCCAGATATTGAAGCATCGCGACCGGATCGGAATTCGCGGAAGATTCCGATCCTTCCGCTATCTGTACGAAAGGAAAATTCCGTATTTGATCCACTCCAGGGACATTCAGGGTAAAGTTGTATCCGAACCCGCCGGCTAAACCCATTACATAAAAATACGGAGGCCCTCCGAGCGGCTCGGAATAATCCAAATACACGAAGAAGGAAACTGTTCCGTTCCGATTCGAATAAGCGCCCAACGCGGAAAGTTCAAATTGAGTGAGGCCCAGGATAGCTTGCCCTTCGTACAATCCTTCCGCCGCTTTTAGGAATCCTCCTCCGATCGTAACCGGAGGATTAGAATAGGTTACGCTTAGTCCTTCGAGCATAAAGCTAGGTTGAAAATGATCGAAAGGACTCGTAACGCCTAATCCCGCTAAGCCGATTTCTATACCGCCCAGACTTAGGAAAGCGTCTAGGAGAAACGTAACTTTCGAGTTTTCAAATCGGACTCCGATTCTTTGCAGAGTAACGGATCCGAGATGAACGTTCAAGGCGAACCATTTGGTTTTATCAACCGTGCTTCGCTGTGCGGGGGTAATAGGATAGTTCGGCTGGAGAGGTGAGGCCGGATTGACTGGAAAATTATTTCCGGCGCCGCCCGCCGAAGGCCCGTCCAAAGGCATAGCGAGCGACAATACGGAACTTCCGAGTTGTATATGAGTGGAAAAATTTTTGCCCTTATCTATGTCCTTAACCGGAGGTATTAAGGCGCCTTGCGGTAAGCGATTGACAAGAGTGGTGATTTCATCCTGGGTAAATTTTCTAGATGCGATCGCGCAAGCGATTGATTGTAATTTCATCGCTTGTATGGAGTTGATTTCCGAGCCCACTAAGGGGAAATTTGCCGCGTCAATATTGATCTCCACTTCAAAGTCGAGTATGTAATCCCAATACGTATCCGGCGCAGATTGATACGTCCCTGAGTTAATCGAAGTTAGATAATCCTGCACGCTTCCCAAATACGTATCTGTCGAATCGTTTTTTTCGGCAAAGAGACTAAACCTTCCCAACATTGCGGTTCCGTCGTAGACGGCTCCGGACGTGATGAAATATTTGTTCGCGGCTCCTATGTTGAATTCCAGATAGAACTGTTGTAGATTTAGATCCCCTACCCACATCGGAAGATCGATACCGATCCAGTTCCCGAATTTTTCGATAAGCTTACCGAACGGAATCGGCGTATTCTGTTGTTGTAATTTAAAGTTCCATTCTGTAGACGGTTTTCCGTTTTGCGAGGAAATACTGGAATCGTATGTCCCCGAAAGAACGAGGCCGACTCCTCCAACATCCAACGTGATACTAATGCTCGCGGTGCTAGAATAGATCCCGTTAGTCGGATCGCTAAGTTTTCTCTGCGCTTGAAACGAATTTATTTTTAGATCCAATCCTGAAAAGAAATCGATCGTATCCGATGATCCGCCTTGGATTGTAAATTCTTTCGTCTTAGGTGTGATTTTTACGTCCAGGTTTTGGATCATAAAATCAGGAAGCTCGATCGGTATATGTATTTCGTGTAATAGTTGATCGATCAACCAAGTTACGTTGATCTGCGGAATCTGCACTTCGATGCTAAGGGAAGTTCCCCAATCGATCTCCACATCTAAATTCCAATTACCGATCAAAAGTATTCCCACGATCGAACCGGTAGTTGTCGGATCACCGGACGAGTCTTCGTCGGGAGGGGCGTATTCCCCTTGAATTCCCAATTGGCTGAATACGACCGGCAAGTTTCCGCCGAAATCGATTTCCCAATCGGTAGTGCAGTCTATCTCGAAGGAAAAGGAGGAGTCTTTGAAATTCCCATCCAGTTCGAAATCGACTATATCAATATCAGGAAGTTCCTTTGTCGAAAAAAAACGATTGATTAGTTCTGCGGCATTAAGGCTCTGATCCGCTTTCATGGTTACGAAAAATCCGCCTGAAGAAGGATCTAAGGAGGTATAAAATTCCGTTCCGCCTAAAATCCAATCTCCTGCGATTGATAGCGTGCTGGTCGGAGAATCCGAACCTTGCGGATAATATCGGTTCCAAATAAGAGTGGGAGTGATCTCTACTTTATCGTGAAATACTGAAATCGGTTTTTCCGTCGTAATGTGAAATTCAAGCGTATCCAACCTCATCGGGGAGATAGAAATTCCCAACTCCAGATAATTCAGCGTGAGTTGGCCTAATTCATGACCCGCCGGTAGCATTTGGGCTAAATTAGAAAGACCGAGTAAGCTTTCGACTTCCGAAAGGGTAATTCCTTTATCAAAAATTCCTAAAATACGAGCGCTTGTGGAACCGATTCCGGTTTGTACGATGAGTTCGAGGCCGCCTCCTTCCGGGCCCAGATAAACCTCGAAAAAGAAGCCCGGGGGAGCTCCACTGATATTTTCCAATCCTGAGTAAATACAAAGCCTTCTCAGTTCGATCTTCAGCCCGCCGATACTTAGCGACGGATATTGTTGCGTAGTAGGGTCTTGAAGACTATGACCGATGAGTACGTTGCCGGATCCTTGATCGTCCACTCCTGCGACTCCGAAAACGGTAAGTTTATTTAGATCCGGCTGAATGAGTTTGACTTCGCCCCAAAAATCCCCGTCGGCAACGATCGTTGAAGAAAAGTTGAATCCGGCTCGTAGAAGCTCTAGGCCTAATGTGGGATCCGAGGGAAGAGTTGTAAGAAGTTGTAATCCGGGCGTTTCTGCCTCTTCGTTTCGGACACGCCAGAAATCATAGGAACTGAATCGGGTTTGAATATCTTGAAACGATATCTTTCTAAGGAAAGATTCCTGAGCTCCTTCCGCGAGCATATCCGTTTGATAATTCATAAACGGGGGAAGATAAGGATATAAGGAAAGTATGTCCCACTCTGTCGGTAAGCCTTGAAAATCGACGATGCATTCGATAACGGTTTCGGTCGGTTTATTGGAATCCTTAGATGCAAAAAACTGAATTTGCACCCCCAAATTTTGGAGTTGTATTCCCTTATTTTGGAAGGGAATCAAATCGATTTTACCCTTCACCGTAAAATTACCGGTCGAAGTGTCTTGTGCATCCACTTGGATGGAACCTAGCTTCAGATGGTCCACACTAAAGACCGTATTCCATATCTTCGGAAGGTGATCCTGTCCGAGTAAGTTTTGGTCGATGAGCAGATCTCCCGCCGTGTTTTTTACACGATTAAAAAGATCGGTCAGGAGTTTCAGGGCAAAGGTTTGGGTTTCTACTATAGGCATGGTTAGGCTTGAAGTTTCTTAATTAATTGGGCAAAGGTCGTTTTGATCGGCTGCGGGATTTGATTTTGGATTTCGTCTCCGAGTATGATTCCACTTTCGTCATCGAACTTGAACTTATCATAGATTCCCTTGCCGGCACCCTCGACTACGTATGCTGCGACAGCTTTCGGGTCTTTTTTCTTCTTTTGCTTCGCGTCTTTGTAGCCCGCTGGAAAGGCTTTAAACGGAGTGAAATCAGCCGAGGAGCAATCGATGGGAGGATCCAATTTTGCACAATCCCGAAATAATCTTTCTAAGAATCTGGATATCAGAGAGGTATTGTATTCATATTTGGCTAGCGGATCTAAGAGGGAAACCTTCCAGTCCACAAATTCTTCTAAAATAAGAAATTCATAATAATCGAAACTTTGGCTTTGAGCGTCGTACCAATGATCGAATACTTTCTTTCCGCCGTGATAGACCTTATAGCGCATCATGTGTGCGGTCGGGAGCGGAAATTCCTTCAAATCGGCCAGTGGCATTTTTACGTCTCCTCGATTTAAGGGGCCGTCATCGGAGGCCGCTCCGGTATACCAGACGGTTTGAGCGGGAAGCAGATATGCCGTGATTTTTGCAGTAAGCCCGTCGATTTTCCTTTTTCTCTGGCCCGTTTCAATCGCGAGTTGTTCCGTATTGCAATGCTTGCTCCCGGACACGAAATTTTCGGGGATATCCGGTCCTCCGTCGCCATGGCCGTAGAGGTGACACCATTCTTGATCGGTTATCACTCTTAGCGCTTGCGCTCCGCCTTTAGGAACGACCAAATTTTTGAAATAGGGAGTGGCATCTTTATACAAATCCAAAATTTTAGTCTTCAATATCTGGTCTTTTTGAGCGAGATAATCGGTAAAATCGGTGGCGGGAAGACTGCTTCCTGAATTGCCGGGATTATTTTGGGCGAAATAGGCGTCGTATCCCGTCTTTAACACGTCTCCACTTTGGTCTTTCTTAAATTTTTTATTATAAAGGAACTTGCCCATAACAGTTCCCGCATTTTCCCTCTCCATCGATTGTTTGTGGCTCAACTTGACACCCGGGGTTACCTTGGCGGCTTCGCCTCCTTTCATTTTCTTCTTGGTCAAGAGTTGTTTTCCGATATATTTAAAATTCTTGATAGGCGATTCGAATACCCTCGGTGGGTCATATCCGGCAAGAGGCTTATTCTTTCTTTTTGCATCCGCGCCCTTGAACCTTTTAAAATAAAAGATAGGCGGAAATTTATTTAGGGATTTTTTAATATTCGGAACGGTTTTATTCTTAATGATTCCGTAAATCTTTGCATCCTCGCTCTTGGATAACAATGCATCCGGTTCATACGTAGCGGAAGGGGTATTGGTTTTGAACACCCGATCCGCTCCCGAGGATATAATGGCGGATTGATCTTTTGTCTCGATAGGCAGTCCGATTGCGTACGCGATGAACTGATTGCCGGACCAGATACTCACATTTTCATCTACGTTATCCGCTCTTCCTCTTCCGCCGACGCCTCCCCCTCCTATGTTCGGGATAAAACGTCCTAATATCGCGGCTAAGGTGCCCGCTTGGTCTACCCAATAGTAAGGGGTTTTGTTTGCCAGATTGGCCGGTATAGATTTGATGAGGGCTCCCATATTTACGCTTTTGAGCGATAAACCCGCGATCTCTTCCGGATTCAAATTGGGAGAAAGTTTAATGGCCGTTGCTATTGCAAGTAAATCATCGTATTTTTTTACGGTTCCGTCCAACCATCTAGACAAGAGGATTCCTTTGTTTGTATCCCCCTTGTTTTTTGGGGTTGCTATATTCTTAATATTATATTTATCGATTCCTTCCTTCCCTTGGATAGTGTACCAAGTGCCTTGATCGATGCCTGAGCTGAATAAATTCAGGTGAGTTTCGTTGCCGAAGACGACGGCTTTTATATTCGAAAAGTTGAGGTATCCGGCTAACCTATCCTTAAAATTAGCTATTTCAGGATTCGGTAATTGAATTAAAGAAAAGGCGCTCCCTAAATTTAATATGGCAAGATTGCCGAGGATTTGATTTTCAACACTGCCATACGTGATCGGATCGTCATCAAAAGAAAATTCAAAAAGGAAGAAATTCATTAATCGATCGGTAAGCGCGAATATGTATTCCAACTGAGCTGCTTCTAACTCGTTAAGATTCGCTCCGTCGGAAGCGATCGTAAGTTTACAAGGATTTGCATCCGGATTAAAGGCGGCGAGATTCAGTTTCGTAGCATCGTCTGTTGCCGGTAAGTCGTCTATATTTTTGGTATTTTTATAATAGTTTAATGCAATTTGGATAAAATAAGAAGGAACGAATTTAGCTGCAATTTTCTGGATTAAATTCGTTTTGATATTGGCCGCATTCATTCCTCCCACGCCGTCTAACTCGGGAAAGGCGTTCATAAAATCCGTCGTTATTTTGTCCGCATCATCATAAAGATAAACGGAGGAATAATTTGCGTCGATATAATAAGGATATACGGAAAAAGCCATGTCGGTTATCGAATCCGGTCGTTCGTTGTTTTCTTTTCCGAACCAAGAAGGGAATTTCCATGGTTCGTAATAAGAATTAAATGCTTTAAAGGTGTTTTATCCATCATCAATTCGCTTTTCATTTACGTTTAAAAGGATTTAGCTATTATTTGCAAAAATAATAGCTGCACTATCTGCGGAAGGCTGTCTTTCGTTAATAGGGAAAGACTCGAGTCGAAATTGAATTGCTCTAAAACCGTTTTTCCATCGCCTTGCAGAAATTGGAGCAGCGTATTTTGTCGGTCGGTTTTTCTGGATTTTGCGTTCTTATATCCGGAAGGAAAATCGCGAAACGGCTCATATGCGGCATCATCGTAAGGGATATCGAAAGACTTACAGTCTTTAAACAGTCGATCTAAGAACCTTGCCACAAGCGATCCTCTGTATTCGTAAAATCCCGCATCGTCTCCGATAGAAGTCTTTCGATCTACAAACTCTTCTAATATTAAGAACTCATTATAATCAAAACTTTGTTCTTGAGCGTCGTACCAGTGATCGAATATCTTCTTTCTTTTAGCGCCGTATACTTTATATCGCATTACGTGGGCCAAAGGGAGATTATCCTTTTTATAATTGTCTTTCGCGTCCGCGTCCGGGTTATACCAGATATTGCTGGCAGGGAGAAGATACGCGGTGATTTTAGCGGTAAGTCCGTCGATCTTTCTTTTTCGTTGTCCGGTTTCTATTGCCAGTTGTTCGGTGTTACAATGTTTGCTTCCGGAAACGAAATTGTCGGGGGTATCCGGACCTCCGTCTCCATGGCCGAATAGATGGCACCATTCCTGATCCGTTACGACTTCGTAATACTTTTCTTTCTGTTTTAGATAGGATACCTCGGTCGGAAAATTCTGAATAATTTCAGCCGTCGTTCCGTCCTGACTTGCCACATAATCGGTAAATTCGGTTGCGGCTAAGCTATTACCTTTAAAAGGTTTCTTCGGATACTTTTTGCTATAATATGCGGAGTACTTCGCTGAAAACGTATCTTCTCCGTCTACATGCATGCCTGCGGAGAATTTCGTGGAGAATAAATACTTTTTCATGACGGATCCCGCATTTTCCCTCCCTTGCGATTCTCTATGCATTAGAGGGGACCCTGTCGTCTCCTTCGTTTCGAGAACAACCTGACCTTTCATTTTCTTGCGGAGGAGTGGAAGGCGCTTGGAATTCTCTTCGATATATTTGAAATTTTTTCGAGGAGGCGCATTCACAAAAATTCGAGGCTTGGAATAAACCTTGGGTAAATTTTTTCTCGCAATTGCCAAGTTTTGTTTCTTATAATAGCCCAATTCTTCCAGGATTTGGTAAGCGATTATAGCAATGGAAGACGTCGATTTCGATTTCCCTAGCGTAAAAAGTTTTTCAATCGGCGTATTCGTCGTGAAAAATCCCGATAGGCTTGCACTAAGGAATCTAAGATGATTCTTCATCGGCAATCCGATCGCATAGCCGGTGAAGATATTTCCTGACCAAAAGAATTCGTTTTCGTCCGGGGAATCCGCTCTTCCCCTTCCGCCGACGCCACCCGATGTTTCCGGTATATATTCCCCGAGATAGGCGGATAGGTTTCCCTGAGAATTGAAATAGTAAACTCTTCGATTTGTTAGAGGGCTAATGTCAACGGAAGTCGCGCTGATCTGAGGCGGTATTTTATTAACGGAAAAGTCTTTGGAATTGATAAAATCGATCGCGTTTAATACTGCCGAATAATCGTTTCCTTTCGAGAAAAAGATCGTGGTTTTCAATTTGGTCTGTGCTTGTTGAGTCAGCGCGCCTGATTTTATCGCAATTAGATCGATTCGATCGATCACCGAATTGTTTTCGAGCCTGACAGGATACCAATTACTCGGTTTTGCTCGATCGACAAACAATACGTTCGCACCGTTTTTGGTGATGTTGAATATGGTATATTTTGACGCGTCACCGCTGAAATCGGAGAAATTGATAAATTGTCTCAAACCGTCGGCGAATCTCACATTTTGAGACGCGATCTTCCTAATTAAGCTCGGATCGGTCGAAAGGCTATAAGCGCTGAGTAAATTGAAAATAACCAAATAGTCCAATACCGTGTCTTGCGAAGGTCCATAAACGAGATTCTTCCCCGCCGAATCGACAACTTCGAAGGAAAAGAAATTCATTATCTGGTCACTGAGGGTCAAAATGTATTTTAGCTGAGCGAGTCTTAAAATAGAATCCGGTAAACTTTCAGTTATCGTAATGATACAAGGATCCTGATCGGCTCCGGAGAAAGTTAACGTCAGCTTGGTTGTCATATCTCCTTCGGGTAGGTTTTCGTCGTCTTGAATCGATAAATATGCCGCAGAAGCTAATTGTAAGAATGGGAGCGGCGATAAATTTCCCTGTGCAAGCGGAGTTATCAGCTGTGTGAGAATTATCGCTTCTGCCACGCTAACAATTTGCGGAAATTGATTGATAAGCGCAGTCGTTGCCGCCTGCAATACCGACTCATCGGTCGTTAAAATTACCTTTTGATCGTTTGCATCAATATAATAGGGGCGAAAGAAAGTAGCCATTCGTAATCTTCCTTATTGAAAAACGTTTCCCTTTTCGTTTCCATTTCGTACCGGCGCCAGCGAGGGCATTGGAAGATCGGGGTGCTTTGCGCGAAGCTCGTTCAAAAGGTTGACTCCCTCATCGGGCTCTCCCGAGTCGATCAGACATAAGGCTAGATTGAATTTCGTATGGAGATTATCTCCATACCTCTCCAAAGATTCGCGATAAGCGGAGGCAGCCTCCGAAGATTCTCCGATCTTACCGTAGACGGTTCCGAGCGCAAATGATAGGTCCTCTTCGGTATCGAAGAAATTCCTTTGTCGAACGAGAGAAAGACCTTGTTTAAGCGCCTCGATTTGCGAGACGTCCAACGGGTCGGTATCCAACTGATTTATAATTTTCTCATAAAACATTAGGAAAACCGTCGGATCCCAGCAGCTAATCTTTAAGCAAGAGATTAATTCGCGCAATGGGACGTTATCGGTCAGTTTGTTCCAGCTTCTCCTAAGATAAACGTAATCATCCAACGAAAGTGTCCGATTTATTCTTCCGTATTCTCGGTTAAAGTTAACTAATTTGGATCCGAGCGGAGTATAAACGTTCAATCTCAAATAATCTCTCTCTTCCGTGTCTTCCCAGACTTGCCAGCCTTTATTGCTTGCCCATCGGCCTATTGCATGGAAGTTCACGGGCGTCGAGATGCTTCCATGTTCCACAGGGCCCTGCGCTCGAGTCGGAGTCAAATCTTCAAGCGTGGAAATTCCTTTATCACAAATAAAGAATATACTTTCGCGAAATAGGTCGGAAAGCGTCGCTATGCATTGCAACGCTGCCGTAGGAAAAGAGAGAAGAAGATCTTTGCCTGCCGTTCCATAAGCTCTCAGAATTTGATTCCAGCTCGGGTCCTTATAAGGCTCCTCGTTCCAAATTCTCTCTTCCAGCCGAATTTTGATCCTGCTCAGGTTGTACGGATCCTCTTCGATCCAAAAAGATTCGGAATGTGTGGTGAAAACCCTGACTTCGTGAAGACGATCGTTTCCGATTTCAAAGAGATCCTGGGGAACACCGTCGAACACGTAGTTTGCGATGATAACGTATAGACAATCGGGCTCTTCCGAAAGTGGCGAACCGTTTGATTGCAAACGGATATCCTCGGGATTTTCGAGATCATATAATGCGGAATCTAAGATTCCTTTTTTGAACCACGGCCGGAGAGCGGGATGTATAGGGTATTCCCGAATATTAGAACGCGTAAAATCGGTTAGGATATATAGGAGATCGTCGTTATCGATTAGTTCAGGACGGATCCGCTTTAACGCGCTAAGGAATAGGTGAGCGAATTTACCGGTGCCCGCACCCAGTTCAATAATTCTTACTTTGCGTTTCGGGGTAGGTAGATCATCTAGTAACGAAATCACTAACTCGGCTTGAGTGTTTGCAGCAAAAGAATTGGAAGTTCCGTAAAAGGGGACCTCCCCGTCTAACCAAGCCTTCTGTCCTCTTTGTTCGAAATAGTTTCGCTGGTATCCCCATATCTTCGATTCCGAAAGACGGACATTTTTTTCGAGAATTGTATATGTCTCTTTTTCCATTTCGGTCGACTTCGTTTCAGATAGCGGGTCGCAGTGGAGTCACCAATGCGGTAAATAAGGATAAATGTAAATATTTTTATTTATTTCGTCTAAAAATCCTTCTTTTGTGTCTATCGGTATTGCTGTTAAACGAACTTTCCATTGTCCATCATCCTGATTCCCGATCTTAGCTTTCTTAATCAGTGAAAAGGACGGGTAGCAAAAATCTTCCATTATATCGGAAATTCGGAAGGTGATAGTTTTTCTAATGGATAGATTTGCTCCCTGGATTTCGAGGGAAGTTGATGCGAGGCAGATGAGAAGTATGCTCTCGGACTCTAATTACAAACGAAGTACCTCGCGTCCACCTTTCCCCTCGTTAAGGGGATAAATGCGGGATCGTTTGCGCGGCTGATGCGAATTTTTAGTTCTCAGGGAGTTACGGAAGTATTCGGATCGAGTATATCGCGCTCTAATCAGCCGCAAATTTTCATCCTGAACGATTAACTTTAAGTTTATCATTCAGGAAGTTTAATATATCGTTCGGAAGATTCTTATGAAACCGTTCTCGATCGAATCCTGCCGGATCGGTCGATGGTGGAAAGCCGGGATTTTTCATCGCAGTCGGGAACGGACTTAGGAAAGAGAAATGTCCCGCATTTTCAATCATTCGAAATGTAACCAGCGATCTATCCGGAACACTATCTAACACAACTTCCGCATTCCAGCGAGGAGTAATTGGGTCATGTTCCGCGATTAAGAGAAGAATCGGGACCGTTACTTTCGATAAGGAATTCATGAACCAACCTGCACCTGGCGCCATTAAAACGATAGCTTGAACTCTTGAGTCGGAAGGAACTTCAATTTTTTCTCCTTGTTTTGTCCAAGGAACACCCCCGGCCAATGCTAAGGCGGTGTAGCCGCCCATCGAATGTCCTATCACAGCGATGCTATCCGTGAGTATACTCTTACCGAGCCTTCGTTCGGAAAGTAAGGCATCGATCGTTAAACTTACGTGTGTCGGCCGATTTACGAGGTTTTCATTCGTATTTTCTAATATATTATCGTTACGGTTATTTCCGTAATGTTCCAACATAGCGACTACGTAACCGTTCTTCGCTAAGTAAGTGCTGATCGTTCGATAGAGAAGATGAGACCCTCCGTTACCATGCGAAATTATGACGAGAGGAAACTGCCCTTCGGTTATACTCGCTTCGCGGCTGACATCCATCGTGTAGGGACCGAAGGCCGTTAAAGTTGAAGGTTCTAGAGTCGGATAATGGATTAAAGCCGGAAAGGAGACGTCCTTTGTTTCGTCTTTAACTTTTATTTCGATGCTGCCTACAAAATTTTTCGAATATTTATCGTTCATTTTTTGTTTTATTTCATTTGCAGGTTTGATTCGCAAATCGGACTCCGATTCATTTCCGTGATTAGATTAACGCCTCGCTTCGATTTTAATTCTTTGAACCTTCTTTTCGACGTCAACTTATTTCGTGCATGGGGAATTTTGTCCCGAAATTGCGATAAAGGATCCTGTAAAGAATCCCTATTTTGAATCAAATAGAGATGCCGCAGACGGTTTGTAATATATCTTTGATCTGGAAAGAAATTGCGGCATTGTAATGAACCGTATCCAACATCAAAGATGTCGGAGCCGATTCCCCAGGGCCGACTCCGAACAAAGGCATCGGATCGTAATAACAGGCATTATTTAGAGTTTGCACGTAAGCTGCAATTTGTGAGTTCGTATAACCTTTGTGAGTATTGATCGCCGCATTGCGAGTAGGGTGCACTCCGATTACTGCGATTCGAATTGTCGGCCAGCGATCTCGAATTTTAGAAATCAATCGTTTAACGGTAAAGACTATGTAATCGTTATTTATCCCATGAAGAATTCCGTTTGCATCAGCGGTGGAAATGATGAAATTCTGAGGATTCGGCGTTTTGATCGCACCCAATTGAGTAATCGCATCGCAAGCGGTATTTCCGATAATGGCGACGGACAAAGATTGATTCGGATTTAAGAAACCGTTGTATTGCCTGGATATATCCATTGTGGAATCGATTCCGATAATATTCGCATAATCTCGAGTGTCAGACGAAATTCTCGGATAATAATCGGGCAACGGCCAATCCAGATTCATCGTTATGTAGGTGCTCATGCATTCGTCAGGCGTTAATTCCATTTGATCGAGAAGCAAATCGGCGAGAAGAAGAGAATGAGCCGGATCCATAGCTGAAATTCCGGCTTTCGAACTGGAGTTACTTAAGTTATATTGAAAGGCGATGTTTTGACACGCGAATAAATTGATAAAAATCAAAACGGAAAAAAAATATCTTCGAATAGATTGTCGAGGTTTCATTATCGCACCTCCTCAATCTTGTCTACCTCGATGAAACTCGCAAAACTACGATAATTAGACTGACTCTCCAATTTGTTTGTTTGGAAATTTGCAGATCTCATCCCGACTCGATCACTTACTTTGAAAAGAAAAGAGTTCTTATTCTTTTGCATTCAACCCTCCGACATTTTTTATCTCTTTTATTTAGACGACCTGCTAAAACGAAGGTAACATTTTTCGGATAAAAGGTCAATGGCAGCTAGGGTGAACTGCAAAATCAGAGGAGTAACGGCGAATTGACAGGGAATCAATTGCGGCCACAAACGTATTATTAAAAATTTAAATAGAAATTGTGATCATTGAACTTCCGACCGAAGTTCATCACGTTATTGAAGATAGAATTTAGGCTTGAGTCTAAACTTTAAAGTGATTCTGGAGTTTGTAAGTGTCAAAGCTCTTCCGCAAAATCGATTTTGCGACTTTTCGAATATGTTTTGATATTGAACGGGAGTCTATTTAGCTCGTGAAATTTTTCGAAGAGCAAATCCAGAAAAATTAAACTCCACCTAAATCTTTTTCAAGAGTAATGATTTCCTTATCACCGACTACGGTCTTAGGCTTGTGTTGTTTATACGCTTGGATTGCTTCTAAAGCCTTTGCTCGAAGGAAACCTGCTTCCGGGCTGATGGTAGCAGATTGCAATCCGCCTGAAATTTCTAAAAACCGTTTTGCGTATAATAATCCTGTTAAGCGATGAATCCGGTAATCGGTAATATTATCGAGTCCGGCTTCCTTCAATAGTCTTTCCGAGATTTCCCAGGCCTTGTCCTGACGTTTTCTGAGTTTTGCCGACTCCTCGGTATTTTGCATACTAGGCGGAAGCTTCTTCGGAGAATATGCGAGATAGAATCTATAGTAGGTTTCGGCGCTCCGAACTAGAAGTTCATAATCCGATTTGGAAATCTCAAAACCGACTCTTGCGGCATCCTGCGCCCTATCCAATTCTTCGGGGACGGCGCTACCTTTCGCGAAGGTTGGAGACTGTTCGGATTTACAGTTTAAAAAGGAAATATATTCCCGAGTAAATCTGACGGCATCCTGATCGGAATCGAATCGTCCTCTTTTTTTCCAAGCGGATGCAAACTCGGCGCCGGCGCTCATCGGTAAAATTCCCGAACAGGAAGAGTCCTTAGAGTCGGAATTGGCTTCGCTTAAATAAAGTAGGCCCAGGCGATAATGAGCCGTCGGAGACGACGGATCTAATCGAATTGCCTTCCGATAAGCTTGAATCGCTTCCGGGATCTCGTTTCTCGTAAAGTGATAATCTCCCTTTTTACGTTCCACTAATGCCGGACCGGCTTGTTCCGACGATAAGGGGTAGGCGACGGATAGTACTTTTTCTTTTGCTATTCCTAAGTATCCGACTCCCCGTAATTGTTTTCCGATAAACGCGGTTTGAAAAACGGATTTTACTTCGATTTGCCCTACGATATTCCCGTCTTTAAAGGTTTCATGATCGAAGTCTTTTTCGATCAGATAGAGAATTTGACCGGGCCGAATCCCGGGATCGTAATGAACTTTTACTGTTACGATATCGGGACGAATATCGTAACCTAATTCTAGATTCTTGTACTGACCTTCATATTCGATCGGCTTTACCTTATCGAACATCATGGTTTCTCCGATCAGTATCATTTTCTCCTTTCTTGGTTTATCGTCTTTTTTTGTACTCTTGGGCATTCCGGGGTCGCGGAAGGCGTATATGACTTCTTTAGCATGGATTTTCGGAGGAAAAAAATTATAGGAAATAATAAGAAGAATCAGAACGCGTAGGACGGCCATACTACGAATTTCGGTCGAAACCAAGGATCTCCCTAGTCTCGAATTTAGCCAAATTCGGACAATAAGCCGTCGAAAGAGGATAAAACAGGGAAAGAATGTTCTTTCTGAACGTTGTTTCCCGGACGTTCTAAAATATAAGGATGCAATCCGGCTGCCTGAGCCGCTTCCGCTTCTTCCTTGATATCGGTAAAGAACACCACATTAGAAGGTTCCACTCCTAACTTTTCGGTTATACGATGATAACTTTCAGCCTCCCGTTTGCCACCCATAGCGGTATCAAAATACGCCCGAAAATTCGGTGTGAGGTCCCCGGCCTCACAATATTGAAAAATTAAAATTTGCGCTTCCACGCTTCCGGAGGAATATACTGCCGACGCCTTTCCCGACTTTTGAATGCGTCGTAAAAATTTCGGGACGTCCGGGAAGATCGTACTTTTGAGTTCTCCCGTTTCATAGCCTTGCTTCCAAATCCTGCCCTGAATTTCCTTCAAGGCTCCCAATTTTCTATCTTTAGAAACGAGATACGTACAAAAATCAGCCAAGGATTCGGGTTGAGAATCTACAGTTTTTCCGTACTCCGATTCCTGCTTTGAGGCGACGATCAATTCGTCTATCAGTCGTTTTTCCACAGAAACGGTTTGAAAGAAAGGGAGAAAATTTCGTACGGAGTAAGGGAATAAAACTTTATGAACGAATTCGATAGGCGTAGTTGTTCCTTCTATATCGAATAAAAACACTTTTGCATCTTCTAAAAACACTAAGCCGTCCTCCGCAATCTTTGCGCTTCTTCGGACAGGATTTTATGCACATTCGCTTCGTCCTGCCGGAAATTCTTTAAAATGATCCACCAAAATAAACCGCAAGGAATCCAAAAAAGAACGGCGATGGTAAAGGCGGTCGATCGATCGGCGACAAATCCGAGAATGATGGCCGCCATAGCAGGTCCTAATCCTTTGCCCAGGTCATCGGTGAGATTATAGAGTGAAAACATTGCGGCTCTATTTTTGGGAGTATTCACGTTCAGGATCAGTGCTCGCACGTTTGGTCCTGTTACTGCGATAATGAATCCGGTAATTAAGTTTATCAAAATAAACGCGGGTTGAAGGGCTTCCGAACCAGCGTGCAGCAGATAGACGCTCGGCGCCGTTCCCAATAAAACCATAACCGCGCAGAAGATCGGCATATATTGTTTATTCCAATTATAAAGTTTCTGTCCGATGATTCCGCCTAAGAATGTTCCTATGAAAATTCCGATCGCCGCGAACGTCATAAGACCGGCGGCGCTAGCTTTCGGGATTCCATAATCGTTCTCATAGTAATCCGCTAAAAACGTAAAGAATACTCCCCAGGGCACGCATCCCGGAATTCCTTGTAAAAAGATTCCGATATTGGTCTTGTTCGCAAATAATATTCTCAAATCCTTCCATGTTAAACGAACATCCGCCTCGCTGGTCATATTCGTTATTTCTGTGAATTCTTTCTCGGTTCTGCCTCTAGCGGGTTCATTACAAAAAATGGCATACACGATCATAAAGAGAAACGAGGGAGCCGCCATATAAATGAAACTCATCCGCCAGCCGTTCTCTAGATCCGCTTGGCCTATCACGCCTCCGAAGAGTTGACCAACGCCGACTCCTAATCCCATAGCAAGCGAAAGATAACCCGAGGCTATGGATCGGTACTTATCCGAAAAATAGTCCCCTAAAATGGAGAACAATAAAGGAAAACTTCCACCTAACCCAAAGCCGGTTAAAGTTCTAAGTAGCAAGAATTCATTATAAGTCTGCGCGAATCCTGAAAGTAGACAAGGGATTTCACCTAACAAAACTGTTCCGACCACTAAGGCCTTCCGAGAAAACCTTTGGGTTAGGTAGCCCATGTTTACGGAGACTAATCCTCCTAACACGAAAAAGAAAATCGGAATTTCTCCCCCCATCTTCCAATCGATTTCCTTTTGTTCGGTTATTCCGAACGAACGCGCTATATTGCGAAGGTTGGGTGCGATTAGATTTTGGTCGGCAAAAAGAAAAAAAGCCATCCCCAGAATCATCCAGAAGGCGAGAACTGCGTTACCTCCGCAGGAGGCGAGTTCGCTTAACCCGATGTATTGTAATAAGCTTTTTTTGGAAGATGACTGGGACATCCGATTTCTCCAACCTTTGATTATTTAATCCTGCACATTTCGTGATCCGACTGTTTTCGGCGGCTATTCATTAGTAACCGATTCAAAAATCCCGATAAGGAGTGAGGAGCCGTTTGCTTGCCGAGGATTCGATGGTAAAGTTTACAAGCTTGAACTCTGTAACATGGAGAATCCGAATCGTCAACGAATACTTTCGACCGGAAGGGGGGAAGGCGACATACCTGAATGATCCTCTATCCTTCGAAATTAGAACCGCTTTCACCGATTTTGTTTATCTAATTTTTAGATAATCTATTCGATCGGCTTTGTTACCGTTGTTATTATCAATAAAGGCTTGACCCTTTGTTAAAGTATCGATAGCTTCGATCGGAATCGCCCCTTCTTCGGAGTCTTCACACATGGCCTACCAACATAAGGAATTCTATATCCAATCTTCCCGAGACAATACCAAACTTTATTGTCAGGCTTGGATTAAACCCGATGCAAATAGGGTACTTGTGTTTAACCATGGATTTGGGGAGCATAGCGGAAGATACGGCAATCTAATAAATTATTTCAAAGATAGCGACGTAAGTTTTTACGGTTTAGATATGCGAGGCCACGGCAAATCGGACGGCAAGAGGGGTCACGCTGACAGCTTCGAATTATTCGTGGATGATTTGGCCGATTTTGTCCAGGAAGTTCGCCGTAGAGAAAAGAAGGATAAGATTTTACTTTTGGGTCATTCCATGGGTGGAGTCGTCGTAATTCGCTACGCATTGGAAGGGATTAATCAGGATTATCTGCATGCAGTCGTAGCTTCGGCTCCTGCATTAAAGATTCCCGCTAATGCGTTCCAGAAATTCCAAATTGCGGCAGCGGGTTTTTTACGCAAATTATCTCCCGCTACCACCCTAGACGCAAATTTAGATATCAACCTGCTTAGCCATGATCCGGAAGTGGTAAGCGCTTACGCGGCGGATCCGCTTGTTCACGGAAAGATATCTTTTTCAATGGGACATGAGCTCTTTCAGCAAGGCGCAATCGCCAATAAAAAAGCTGCCATCCTGAGGACTCCGATTCTGATTTTACACGGTCTCGGAGATAGGATCGCTGATCCGGCGGGAAGTCTCGAGTTTTACAATCATTTAGTCTATAAGAATAAGAGAATTAAAACGTATCCGGGCTTTTATCATGAGATAATGAACGAGCTTTCCCCTGATAAGGAAACGGTGTTAAAAGACATTAAAGAATTTTTGGATTCACTGGTTCCCGAAAAGGCCGGTCAAAAAAAAAATTAAGACCGGCATAATTTCGAAAAAAAAATCGGCCCAAAAGCGACCTATAACCAAAAAGAAAGTCAGATGAAGTTCCGAGGTACCGTTACCGAAAGCTTCACGGAGCGCATGGCAATTCGTACCGACTACGATGAAAACCGAACCAAATTACTTATCCAACTAATCGACGTTGATTTCTCCTTAAAAAAATAACTTTCCTTTTTCTTAGATTTGAAAGACTCTCTTAGCATTCGCATAAAAAAATCTCTTTAGGGACGCCTCCGGTAAATCCAAATCGGCCGCTTGATTTACGCATTTTTTGAATTCTAGATGAGGAAAATTCGTACCGAATAAAACCTTACTTCTTCCGGATGTTTTCATATAATCCAGCAATTGTTTCGGATAATAAGAAGGTAAGTATGCGGACGTGTCTATGTAAACGTTCTCGTGTTTCATGCATAGTCCGATCATCTCGTCAGTCCAGGGAAAACCCAGATGACCGCCTACGATCTTCAACGTAGGGAAGGTTAAGGCGACCTCGTCCAAATACGGGACAGGCCTTCCCGTTTCGGAAGGCATCAGCGGACCGGTTTGTCCAACTTGCGTACAATAAGGAATTCCTAATTCTATACATTCCACATAAAGGGGATAGTATAATTTATGATTGGGCGGGAGTTGCCAAAGCCACGGAAGAACAAATAGTCCTTTAAAACCTAAGTCTTTGATTGCGCGCCTCAATTCTTTGACGGCTTCCACCGGTTTTGCCAGATCCACGGCGGCGATTCCGACAAAGCGGTCGGGAAATCGATTCGTGTATTCATAAATTTGATCGTTCGTGCAAACCCACTGGCCTGGGCGACACCATGCCCGTAATAGTACTTTCTCTACTCCGGCTTCATCTAGGAGTTCGACGGTGTCTTTTGGCGAAAGATTTTTTCGGGCATAGCCCCCCGAACCGGAGCGCTTGAATAGGGCTGCGACTTCCGGCAGTTTTTGATACATTGAAACCAAGGCCGGTTGAGCCCATGCATCGATGATGTGGCCTCTATATTGATTTTCTTTCATGGTTTAATCGAACTGATTGTCCGCCTCCATACCGGAATGATAGATACATTTAGTTTTATGTCAAACTAAATGTATCTTCGAAATCGCAAAATTCCCGGAAGAAATGGAGGTATTTCGGAAAAAATGATCGAATTGGAAAATCAGGTTTTGGGAAACTTCATGTCGTTTAACGAAGAATCGTTTTTTAGTTCATTAAAATGTATAGTTTGCAATCCCCACAAACTAGAGTGGATTCGTTCTATTTGATCGTCTATGCAAATTTGCGGTAGACAAACAGGAAAGAGAGAGTGAATAAGAGGCCTAATATCGCCACCACTCCTAAAGCCGTCTTTTCCGTTGAAACGAAAAATTTACCGTTCTCGATAACCCTTTCCTGGTCGGCCAAGGAAGTCTCCACAGCTTGACCTCCTTTGACGGAAATCGTTATTTCATGTTGTGGCGCGGAATATGAAATCGAATAAGCTTTTACGTCCTCGGGTACGTCCGCTTCTAATTTCTTTACGTTCCTTGCTCCCCCGAACGATAACTCCATATCCTTCGGCTTTGCGAACACTACCCGTTCTCCATCATTTTTTTCGAATAGAAGCTTATCCTTGAATGTGGCTGGCGCAAGATTGTTTGCCGGAATGGAATAGGAAATATATAATTGAGAGGAACCGGGAAGGATCGGACGATCCAACGCTAGACCTTGCTTTCCGGGTCTTAGCTGCAACGGGATTCCCATACCGGCTCCCTGCGTAAGTTGCGCGGAGACGTCGGAAGCTTCCGCAGGAGTGAAGATTTCTATGGGGTCCGATTCGTTTTGGAAACTTCGTGGAGGAATCGTATTATTCTGTAGTATGAAAACCTTAAATATAATCAGCGAGTCTTTCGATCTAGTGATCTGTAGCAGCGATTTTGCTTTGATCAGGGAGCGATCTTGGGTCTTTTCGAAGACTGTGACTTCCTGCGGTTGCGTTCTCATTACCGGAACCGGCGGAACAATTTTATTATAATTCACTCCTCCGTATGTTACCTGCAAAAGTATGGGCAGACCATCCGGAGCCTCCACTTTCGGTAGGCGGAAACTTCCCGTAACGGGACCGATATCTCCGATGGATAGAGGAATCATCTGTCTTTCCAGCGCGAATAGTTTGATTTTCTCTGCGGATCCAACGCCGCCTGTCGTACCGTTTTTTAACGTGACCTGTAGCTCAACTTCTTCCGCCGAAAGTGTTGCGGTAAATAGGCTTAAAACTAAGAAAAAAGATGATATCGTGAGTTTGTACATGAGATCGGTTCCATTCTCTCGAATCCCCCGAAAAAGGGAAAGTCTTTACGGCTGCCTGCGAAGGTGAAAATCCGTTTCGAAAATTGTGGACGAAACCCGCTAGATATTTAGAAAGGATGCCTCACCGAAAGGAATAGGCGCTTCATGTTGTGCCCCAAGGAGGGATCTTGAAAATCCTGAAAAATGCTTTATACACGGCGCTCATCGCATTCGCCTTGTTGCTGATCGTGGTTTATTTTTCAACATTCCATCCTAAAGCCGTGGAGGAGGCGGAAGTCATTTGCGAATCGAATCCGCCTACGTTGCAAAAGGCGAAAGAATTAAAGATATTTTCTTGGAATGTCCAGTATTTTGCGGGAAAGGAGAAGGTCTTTTGGTATGATGTGCCGGATGAATCCGGACCGGATACCGCGCCGACATCGGAGGAGATTCAATCTACGCTTAAAAAAGTAGCGAACGTAATTCTAGAAAAAAGTCCGGATATTATTTTGCTTCAAGAAGTAGATGACGGAGCACGAAGAACTCATGGAGAAAATCAGTCTGAACGGCTCCTTCCATTGCTCTCCGATTTGTATCCTTGTCGCGCGGAAACATTTTATTGGAAGGCGGGATTCGTTCCACATCCGAAAATTCTCGGATCCGTCGGAATGAAACTCGTAACTCTGAGTAAGTACAAAATCGGCGCCGCACTTCGCCATCAACTACCGCTCACTGAGCTTGATCCGATTAGTAATCAGTTTCGATTAAAAAGAGCCGTTTTACAAGTGGATCTACCCATCGCGGGAGGCGGGCGATTCGTGGCATTGAATACCCATTTGGATGCGTTTTCGATGGGAACGGACACGATGCAAAAGCAAGTAAACTTTCTCGCAGGATTGCTATCCAGATTGGATGAAGAGAAGGCCGATTGGATTTTAGCGGGGGATTTTAATCTTCTTCCTCCGGAATTCAAGCGTTCCTCTTTGCATCCGAATGGAGCGTTCTATTACAGCGACGACGAAGAGATAAAACCTCTTTTTGATAGATGGTCGCCTGCGGCAACGGTTGAAGAATTGAACGGACCCGATAGGGAAAAGTTCTTCACTTACTATCCGAACGATCCCTTGATTGCGAAACCGGATAGAACGATCGACTATATTTTCTTTTCCAAAGGATTGGTTAAGATTTTCTATTCCGTGATTCGATCGGGAGATGCAGCCGAAGCTAGCGATCATTTTCCGTTGGAAGCCGTCTTTCGATTTATCGAATAATCGGATTCTATTGAACGTAGTTTTGTGAGTTTAGTTTGCCGATTTTCGTATTTTTTCGGGAACACGAGACTGATTTTTATCCGCAGGTGCGAACGTTTACCTGTACCTCAAATGATTTGCCATTCTATTTCTAAGAAGAAAATTAGGAAAAAACACAGAAAGGTTTATTATGAGACCGTTTAAGATTCTCGGAATCCAGCAAGTAGCCGTCGGTGGAGATAGTAAGGATAAGTTAAGGAACTTCTGGGTGGATATCCTCGGCCTGGAAAACACCGGAACATATCGTAGCGAAAAAGAAAATGTAAACGAAGATATTCTAAGAATGGGGAAAGGTCCGTATGCTGTCGAAGTGGACATTATGGAACCCGTTGATCCTTCAAAAAGTCCTAAAGTTCACGATCCGAAATTGAATCATATCGGGCTTTGGGTGGACGATATTCATAAGGCGGTGGAATGGCTAACTTCGCAGGGAGTTCGTTTTACACCCGGTGGAATTCGAAAGGGAGCGGGCGGTCACGATGTGACTTTTATTCATCCGAAAGGAAACGAAGAATTTCCCCTTTGTGCGGAGGGGGTTTTGATCGAACTCGTTCAAGCCCCGGCGGACGTAATTACAGCATTAAGTTAATTTAATGGACGATTCGACCTATTTCTTACCTAAAAGAAAATAGGTATGCATCGCGCCTTTTCCCTTCACTTCGATGGTCCCTCTGTCTTCGAAATCATATTTATCCTTTAAAGTCAGATAAACGGATTCGGAGACATGGATTCTGCCGGTAGATCCGTGCGATTCCATTCTCGAAGCGGTATTCACCGAATCTCCCCAAAGATCGTATACGAATTTGTTTTTACCGATCACGCCTGCAACGACCTCGCCCGTATGAAGTCCGATACGCACATTGAATTCATACTCCAAATCGGGTTTCAGTTTTTCCAATCGTTCCAACATCTCTAAAGCGGCTTCCGCCGTTTTGTTGGCATGGTCTTCGTCCGGAACCGGGATACCTCCCGCCATCATATAACAGTCGCCGATCGTCTTAATTTTCTCGAGCTGGTATTTATCCGCGATTACGTCGAATTCGGTAAAGATTCGATTCAGAATCTCGACCAGTCTTGTTGGTGTCGAGATTTTAGTAGTAAGTTTCGAAAACCCTACGATGTCCGCAAATAACACGGTCGAGGAAGAGAAATAATCGGCTATAACCCCTTCTCCTCTTTTTAAACGATCCGCGATACTGCGAGGTAGGATATTGAGTAGGAGATTTTCGGACTTTTGCCTTTCTTCTTCGATGCCTCTATTCAAGACTTCGATCTTCTCCAGCGATTCCTTCAATTCCCTGTTTCGTTTGGAAAGAGCGCGATAAGCGTCCGCGTTATCCACGCCGATTGCAACATAGTTGGCCAGGGTTCTAAGAATATTCAATTGGTTCGAAGCGAAGGCGCTCTTCGTATAACTATGAACGGTAAGTATTCCTATGAACCGTTCCTCGACCTTTAGCGGGAGATAAACCGCCGATCTGGTATTTTCGCCGAAATGTTTACGGATTTCGTCGACATATTGAGGGTAATCCTCATCGATATCCGGCGTTATTAATTCGGAGCCTTCCTTAAAGCAAAATGAAGAGGGGTTATCTTCATCAAGGGAGTCGACCGAAGGAGCGGGCGTGTACCTTCCGTCGATTACGCAAAACTTATACTTGATTGCGTGCCTATCCTCTTCGTAAATTCCGAATGCGAGGATATCCATTGGAACCATCGATTTGGTGTTTTCATACACCGATTGAATGATGACTTTGGGTTCGAGTGAAGAAGTGATGATTCTACCGACCTCGGTGACCAACTTTAAGTCCATATAGGCGGCTTCCAACATTAAGTTGGAACTCGTAAGTTCTTCTTGAGTTTTAAGCAACCGATGCTGAGTTGAATCTCCTATTCTCATAATCTTAGAAGATTGTTTGAGCAGAGATTCGTACGAATTTGAGAGCGCTCGAAGCTTATCCTTTGCCTGTTCTTTGCTGGAAGAATTACTCAGGAAAGATTGAGCATCGGACAGAAGTTGATACTCATGTTCGAAGAAAGTATTGACTTCCTTTTGCGAGTCGTTTTTTTCCATTACCGGATTGTTCCGCCCGGGACTCTATTTGTAAGACTTCATCCGGAACGAAAGGCTAAGATCGGAAGAAAATTCTTCACCGGTCTCTTGCATATCCTCATCGTCTTCTTTGTATAGCCATTCCACTTCGACTTTTCCGCCCTTCTCATGAAATTTTTGAAGGTTATCAAGAATGTCCATGATCACTTTCGAAGAGCTAGTATTGAAATAATCCATCTGAAATCTAAATTGGATGTGCTTTCCTGCTACTTGCATCGCGGTCAACCATTCGAAAACCGGCTTATAAAAGGCCATCGCGTTTTCCGGGTAAGATTCGCCTATGATCTCGGCAACGCCTTTCGTTGAGTCTAGAATAACTTCCGGTGAAGTTTTAGTTTGTTGTATATGTAAGGATTCCATTCTTAGTTTTCCTTCGTAAAGAATGCGGAGATAGTAAAGAAAGAGTTTTTGTTGTCCACCGAGTCGAAATGGAAAACAAGGGGTCCGTCTGACTTCCGCGCAATATCTATTAATCCAACCCCGGCTCCCTTACTATCCTCGGGTCTTTCCGACCTGAGCTGTTGCTGGTAAAAGGACTTCAGTTCATCCTTGTTCATGGAGTTGATCTTTTGGATCCTTTCCGAGAGGAACTCGAGCTTCTCGTTCTGGACCAGATTTCCCGATCCAACATGATAGCCAACCGAATTTTCCCTCACAATGAGAATCCCGACACCTGCTTCCTTCATCTCTTCGTTCACTTGGCGCTCCGCAGAATAATGTAGCATATTCTGCGCGAGTTCGATAAATACTGCGAAGATTTTTTTAATCTTGGATTCGGAACTCAAGGAGGTCCGAATCATGGAACCAAGTTCCGTGAGCACCTCCTGTGACAGCCTGCCTTTGAACGACACGAGCAGGTTGTACTCGCTGGCATCCTTATAGCTTTTGAATAAATTTATGACTTCATTGTCCATCATTAGCATCTTCCTTTTTCAGAAACTTCTCCTATTGTCCATCCAGGACTACTCCGATCAGTGTTATGTCGTCCCGCTGCGCCTCGCTGTCTTGGTGCGCCAACAGGAAGGACTCTAGCCTTTCCTTTTGTTCTTCGCAAGAGAGGTGTTCTATACCTTCGAGAAAATTAACGAATCCTTTTGTCCCTATTTTTTGACGGTCCGGGTTCGGTTGATCCAGAAAGCCGTCCGTAGTCAAATAAACACTCGTACGAACCCCTGATTCCAAAGGAATGGAGTGTGTTGTAAATTTTCGCGTTTCTTCTTTTTGCCTGCCGCCGATGGAAGCTCTATCTCCCTTAATTTCAGACAGGATTCCCGCTTTTCCAATAAAAATAGGACGTTTTGCTCCGGCAAAGTATAAATTGTTTTTATCGATCTTCAACAGACATATATCCATCCCATCTCGTGAATTGGTTTGTTCGGTGTCCTGTTTAAGGGCTTGTCGGACGCTTCTATGCAGATATTCTAAAGTCGTTCCCGGATCGGATATCCCCGCCTCGTTGATAATTTGGTTTAAAAGGGTATTTCCGATCATGGACATGAGAGCCCCGGGAACGCCGTGTCCCGTGCAATCCACGGCAGCAATGAAGATAGAATCTTCCTGTTTGGAAAACCAATAGAAATCTCCCGAAACGATGTCTTTAGGACGGAAAAGAACGAAATACTCCGGCAGAGATTTGCTTAGCACCTCGGGCGCCGGGAGAATCGCCTGCTGGATATTTAAAGAATACGTAATACTATCGGTAATATGCTGGTTTTTTAAAGCTAAATCGTCGTTCGCTTTCGCTAACTCTTTGGTCCGCTCGGCGACTTTTTCTTCCAAATTGGCATAGAGTAGGGCATTATCGATGGAAATTGCCGCTTGAGAAGAGAGGATTGAAATCGTCTGTAGCCGGTCCGACGTAAAAGCCGCTTCCGAAAGATTATTTTCCAAATACAGTATTCCGATTAATTCTCCCTGTTTAATGATCGGAGAACATAAGACGGACTTTGTTTTCTGTTCCCTAATATACGGATCCTTGTTGAACTTTTCGTCTCCATGCGCATTTTTTAGGACCAAATCCTCTTTCGTTCGTTCCACATAGTAGATGACGCTGATCGGAATATTTCTGCTTTCCTGAATCGGTATGCCTTGTAGAACTCGGACTTCATTGTCCCAGATACTTCCTTCGGCTTCGACGGATAACTTCCCGTCTCTACGAAGAATCAATATCCCTTTTTGCGCGCCCACGTTTTCTATGGAGATTTGCATTAGCTTATCCAACAAGGCTTCAAGTTTGATTTCGCCGGAAATGGCGGTCGAACTCTTGAGAATGGATTGGAAATCCAAGGTCTGACCGGTGTAAACTTCCGTTGCAGCGGCAGTATGAGTTCCCATCGTGCCGATCGTATAGGTGGTACGGAAGGTATCTCGACTTTTCTCACGAAGGAATTCGGGATGCTTCGCGCGAAGGAGTTCCTGCTTTTTGATCGCTCCCCATTTTCCATATCGGTGATACGCGTCGCTAACGTATTGTGAAGAGATTTTAACGCTGCCTTTTGCCAGCCAGAATCTCCCGGCGAACTCGCAAGCAAGCGCTTCATCGTTTGAAAAATCGTTTCTACTTGCCAACTGAATCGCGAGTTCGTACGTTTTCGCGGCTTTCCAGTTCTTATATTCCAAACGAGAAAGTTCCGCTTCCACCAATAAATATTTATGTTCGAAGTTTTCGGGTGCGCTTTCGGAGAGAAGCTTTAACTTCGCCAAATTCTTTTTAATTCGTTCCATAAACTTCGCTTTTTGTTCTTGGGAAGAAACTTTATAATTTGCGGCCATCGCTAGAGCATGAAGATACGCGTGCTCTTCCACCGAAATTTGTCCCGAAATGTATGCTAATAGCCCTTCCGCTTCGTCGAGTTCCTTTAACGCTGCGGCAAATTCTCCGTATGCCATCAGAAGTTTGGATTTCATGATTTTAAAGAGGCAAACCGGGAACGGGCTTTGATGAGCATTACAAAGTTCTAAAAATTCCTCTTCGTTCATCTCCTCGGTGGAAAATTCCAGGTGAGATGCCGTTTTACCTCTTAAATTGGAAACGATAAGCGCGGCGCCTAGGACCGTATCGATAGCTAAGTTATTTTTTACCTTTCGGGAAAATTTGAGCAATGCGTCTACTTTAGTTTTAGCTAATTCTATATTCTTGGACTGCAAAACCACATTGACTGCGTCGTTCATCGCGCAGTATCCGCCATGCAAAAATTCTCCGGACTCTAGACTGGATTGAATGCCTTTTTGATTAATCTCTTCCGAAATTTTCAGGTGTTTTACGAAAGGAGTCGTATAATTGGCTAAAATATTCGCCGCTTTCGTAGTTCCGCTCGGGTTCTTATGCTTCTCGCTAACCTTGACGGCAAGTTCGGCAAATTCAAAACCTTTCCTATATTGCTGGAATCCCGAGGATAGAACGATCCCGTAGGCCGAATATCCGTAAGGGTCGGAAAGGTTTCCGTATTTTAGAAAAAGGTTAACCATTTTCAGACAGATAACTGGAAACAATGCTAAGGCAAAATTATACGCTGTCGGAATGGCGCCGATGAGTAAATTTACTGCCATGATTTGTTCGGGTTGTTGAATAAGCGGCAGTTCCAATAAGGACTCGATCGTTTTTCCTTCCAAGGCTTTATTCGCGATTTCGATTTCTTCGGTTAGAACCTTATCAAAATCCTTTTCGGGAATATCGACCCCCAGAGGTTTCAGGGCTTTGATAATCGTCGGGAGAGCCAGATCGTATTTTCCCAGAGCAGAATACTGTATGATCAAAAGATTATAAGTTTCCGCTTTTTCCACCGCTGTCTTGCCGTGCTTGAGCAGCAGGTCGATCGTCTTCTGAGAATCCTCGAAGTTACCGGTAAGATACTGAGTCTCCGCAAGTTCTTTGTGAATTGAATAACAGAGGTCATAGTAAGTCGCCCAAAGTTTATCGTCTCCTTGTGTTCCTTCAGGGAGGGTAAACAGGAGATCCCTGCCTTTTGCGATATAGACGGATGCCGGTTTGTATGCGGTCGAGTTTTTTGCTTTTTTTCCGGCCAGTAAATTAAGTTCGGCTAATCTTTTTTTCTCAACGGGATCAATGATAAGAGAAGAACCAGTATTGAGGTGATTTACGATATCAAAGATCGCATCTTCAAGCTGCTTTCCTTCGATGCCTTCCAAGAGGAATCTTCCAATTTTAAGGCGGATTTCCTTTTTCTTTTCCTCGTCGATGATTTCGTACGCCGCCTGCTGCACTCGGTCATGTTGGAAGCGGAACAATACGGTTTTTGCAGTCTGCTCGTTTTTATCCTTATTGACTGCCGTTTCTTGAAAGGATTCGGCAACTCGATAATTTTCCCCGATCGGAACGATCAACTCTTCATTTATACATTCCTGTAGAGAAGCTAGAGTTTCCTTGAAGCTTCCACCTAAAATTCTAGATAATAACGATAAGTCGAAATTACTTCCGATACAGGATGCCATTTTAAGAGTTTCTTGAACAACGGGAGACAACTTCCGGATCCTGTTGATCAAAAGTTCGACGACGTTATCGGATATTTTCGTATTCTTAATTTTGGGGAGATCCCATTTCCAACGAGCCTCGCCGGTATTTCCGGATCGGAGGTCGAAATAAACTGCATCCTCCTTGGATAATTGCTTTAAGAGTTCGCCGATAAAGAACGGATTTCCGCCGGTCTTAGCATGCAGTATTTCCGCAAATTCTTTCGTTTGCTCTCGCGGTGTGCGTAAGCTATCCGAGAGCAGTTCGTTCACGTCCGAGACAAGGAGCGGATGTAAAACGATCTTGTGCGGCTCTAATCCCTCCTTATCCAACGCGTCAATTAGGACTCGAAAAGGATGGGAGTCGTCAACTTCGTTGTCTCTATACGCTAACATTAGGAAAAGGTAATTTACCGTTACGTCTTCCATTAGGTTTTTCAATAATTCCAGAGAAGCGGTATCCGCCCATTGCATATCGTCGAGGAAAATCGCAAGCGGGTGTTCCGATCCGGCAAAGACTTTGATGAAATTTTGAAATACTACATAGAAACGGTTTGCATTTTCTTGGGGTCCCAATTCCGGAATCGGTTCCTGTTTGCCGATGATTATCTCCAGTTCGGGAATTACGTCCGTTATTACTTTTCCGTTTGCTCCGAGCGATTTACGAATCTTGGATTTCCAAGATTCGATTTTTTCAGGAGGTTCGGTTAAAATCAATTCGACTAAGCTCGAAAAGACTTGGATGACGGCGGAAAACGGGAGATTCCTATTGTACTGATCGAATTTTCCCGAAACGAAATACCCTTTTGATTCGGTTAACGGTTTGTTAATTTCTCGAACCAAAGAGGACTTTCCTACGCCCGAATAGCCGCCGATAAGGACCATTCTTGTCCGTCCGTTCGCCGCAACATCCTTAAACTCATTGAGAAGAGTGGTTATGTATTCTCCTCGTCCGTATAGTTTTTGGGGAACTTTGAATTCCTGAGAGTAATCGTTTTGAGCCAGAGGGAAATCGGGTATTTCGGCGTTTTCCTTCCAAAGAGAATACACTTTCTCCAGGTCCGCTTGCAAGCCTCTAGCTGTTTGATAACGATCTTCGGCGGTTTTTGCCAGAAGCTTCATTACGATATTGGAAATGACGGTAGGGATTTCAGTTCGAATCTGTTTAGGCGGAACCGGGTTTTTAGGCAAATGAGAGTGGACTAATTGTAACAGATCCTCGCCTTCGAACGGAAGTTTTCCGGTCAGCATTTCGTAAAAAGAAACGCCTAAAGAATAAAAATCGCTCCTATAATCCATTGAACGATTCATTCTTCCGGTTTGTTCCGGAGAAACATAATGAATCGAACCTTCTAAAATATTAGGAGAAGACCAAGACGTCTCCTCTTTATTCAATCGAGTCGATATCCCGAAATCGATGATCCGAATTTCCTTAGCCTCTTGATTATAAATGATATTTTCCGGCTTAAGATCTTTATGTATTACTTTTTTGGCATGAATCTCGCCCAATCTTTCGGCGAGCTGGATTGCGATCGGAAAAAATTCGGTAAGCGCGAGCGGCTTCTTGGTTATGTACTGCTTTAGAGAACCCCCCGGTATATAATCCATGAAAAGCGCATATCCGTCTTGGAGCTTTTCGAATTTTATCGCTTTTACGAATTTTCCCGAGTCGAGAAGGCCCAAAATTTCATACTCGTTTCGTAGATTGACGATGGAAGGGTGCAGTTCGTCGAGCACCGGGAGATATTTTATGATGATTGATTTTCCGTCTTCTTTGCGTACCGCCTTGTACACCTCCGAAGCGGATTCAGCGTTAAGTCTTTCTCGTAGTTCGAATCCAGTAACGATCATTTATTCAACTTCACCTTTCTTTTATCTTATCATAGGGAATCCATTCCCTATGATTTGCTTCTCCCCTAATCCCTTAAAGTCGGAAAAGAAGCCCTCCCCAATAGAAACCACCGCCCACCGCGGGAGTTAAAAAAAGATCACCTTTTTTGAAGGTACCTTTATGATAAAATTCTGAAAGAACGATCGGTATAGACGCGGCTGAAGTATTACCGACTCGGTCAAAATTCATAAGAATTTTTTCCTTAGGAAACTTAGTTCTCTTAAGAACACTTTGCACCACGACGTCCGTACCCGGATGGGGGATGACCCAGTCGATATCCTCCGGCGTCAAACCGTTTCGTTGTAGGAGATCATCCATCGTTGAAAGGGTCAAGTCCGCTGCCTTCGTGACCAATTCCGGAAAACTTTTCACGTAGCTTTGTGGAGGCGGACCCGTAATAATAATGCCGGAAAGATCCCCATCGTCTTTCAAAAAGGAATCAATAATTCCGAATTCTTTTTCTCCCGTAAACTCCAATAACACTCCCGCAGCGCCATCTCCGGCAGTAAATTCTCCGTAGCCGCCTATTCTAGTCCGTATCGAAAAACGTTCACTACCGATTACTAATGCTGTTTTAAATTTTCCTGTTCCTAAATAGGCGGATGCCATTTGAACGCCGTGAACGAAGCCGGTGCAAGCTGTACTTATGTCAAAAGCTAAAGCGTTTTTGGTTCCCGCTAATACCGATGCTTGCGGTGCAAGATCGGGAAGAAAATAGCGGTCTGTCCAGTTGGCTAAAATAAACAGATCCACGTCTTCAGGCTTTTTACCGGCATCCTTCAGTGCCATTTCGGCAACTTTAGCCGCCATGAACATCACAGTATCTGTTTCGGAGGCTCTATGTCTCTTTGTTACTCCGATATCTCCTATGACCGCTTTTTCTGCAGGATGCATTTCCGGGTATTTGAGCCTGCTCTGAATTTCTTGGTTGGTTACCACTCTTTCTGGCAGATAATGTCCAAAGCCGGTTATACGGACCCCATTGGACGAGGGGACTTTATTAGTAACCATTCTTCTAAGTTCTCCCGTTGAATAATAAATTTCCAGTCATAATTCCATTCTTTTGCTACACAGCTGCAAAATTAAGGCAAACGCGTGTAAACCATAAACTGCTCCGTATAGATTCTTTCAGGATCTAATTCGCGAAGTATCGTAAGTTCTTCCGAATTGATGGAAGGTTCTTCAGAAATATTAAGATCTTCATCCGGAGGAAGCCAAAGCGTATACCTAAGCACCGCTTCCAAAGCCTCCATTTCGTCATCGGAGGCGGGCGGAATCCAGGACGAAAGTTCGAATGGATGGTTGGAAAAAGCCGGTCGTTTGAAACGGCCGAACTGGCATACTGCTTCCACGACTCTTTCCCCTGGAGAAGTGATATGTTTAACTTTTCTAACGAATCGGTACCGGTTGGCTTTAGCGACCACGATAGTGTCGGCGGAAGAAACGATATCGTTCGCGCCGCCGGAACCGACCAAGAATTTACCTTTGCCGTCCATTACGGAATTGATATTTCCAAACCAATCTATTTCGGCTGCCCCGATCACTCCTAAGCAATTATCCGGTACGACCGTTCCGAGAATATTGGTCGTGTCGGATAACATCGAACATTGTTTCGCGTGTAACTGACTAAAAAGAAAAACGTCGCCTCGAAAGGGACGCATGCCATAAAATCCGAGTTCCGTAATAATTCGAATACGAACTCCTTCCTTCTCTAATAATTTTGAAGCAGTCCATGCAGCCATATGAGCGGCGCCGATTCCCGCTAGAATCGTCTTATATCCGTTTTGTTTTATTCTCTCGACGATGGCTCTCGCCGCAAGAATGATCATCTGTTCGGAATCATTTACGGTTTTAGGATCTTCCGGTTGCGTTAAGTGGTGCTCAGGAGGAATCATTTTCAGTCTTCGTAATTTGACATCCCCGATCTCCTCCAGATAATCGTCGTGTCCGCCCGGCAAATCGACGAACTGCTTGAACCAGCGATCCGCTTTACTTGGAACCGCAGCAGACTCGTTTGCTTCCACTTGAAATTCGTAATCGTCCAAGTAGGTTTCGATTCCTTCAAATGCGGGGACATCCGGGAGTCCATGAACGCGTAAGGATTGCGGATGCGCTCCATATTTTGCCATCGCCAATCCGAGAACCTTTCCACCGGGAATGCTCACTAATTCCGGAGGAATCATGCCTCTCGGCACAATTTTCTCCACGGTTGCAACTACACCTTTTGTCGCGGCTAATGCACCCCAGGCCCCTTCGCCGGCAGGAGGACAAAGGACAATGTTTCCGTCCTCGTCGGCGACCACGCCGTGTACGAGGGTTATATCGGGTGTTAAGGGCGTGATGAAAACCAGGTCTTTCTCACGGGTCCCCCGACTTTCGCTTGTTAGGTGGTGTTTTGCGGCTTCTCCGAATGGATTTCCCTGAGTAGGTTTGTTGTAAAGAAATGCGCTCGTTCCCAATTTATCTAGGATCATATCCGAACCGATTAAGGAATTCGTAATGAAACCGGGAAGATGCATTGCGCCAGCCATAAGTCTTTGCACGATCGTCAGAAGGGACCAGAGCTCTAATTCAAACGGTTTACCTTCCAGCAAATCCTTATATAAAGAATTCGGGCTAGGTTTTGGATAATTATCGCCCGCAAATCCCGTGATGATTTTTTTCACGATCCCGGAGAGTGCAAGAGCATGAGCGCTAGAGTGAATTCCGGCCACACTGATAGTGAACTCGGGATTTTTGCCTTTGAAGTTACGGGCTAAAGAATATATTAACGCGTTTGGACGCGACATTGTCGTAGCTAAATGGAGATACATTCCAGGCTTAATGAACTCGCGGACGAGGCTATCCGGGTCCGGAAGAATTCTTGTTGGTTCTGGATGGTACGACTCTCTAAGCATTGCACTATCGCGTAGAAAGTTTTAGCCGTGGGAAGGATCACGGCAAACTCCCAACAGATTTTATGTTATTTCGACGGAAAAAAAGGAAAATTCATACGAAGTCGTTCGGAAATCCAGTGAAAAATCCTGTTCCAATTATGATCCTAACTTTTGCAAATATGATCCCAGGAAATATTATTTTGATCCCGCCTAACGAACAGGGATCGTTTGGGATTCGGGAGCAAGTCTATTCTAAAGCTTTTCGATTCTTTCAAAATTTCAAGAATCGCAATGGGAAGTCCGATAGGTAAAAAGACGTCCCGTCCCAAGAGAAGCAGAATGTCCCAAATTCCCGTTCCGTCAAACTTCGCCTACCGGATCGAAATTCCGGTTCGGAGATCCGATACACGGAGTGCAACCGTCGTGGGAGGATTATTCGTTTCCCATCTAACTTACGAGACATTAATTCCTTTAATTAACGAAGCTTTTGACGCGTTTCTCGAGAATTATTCTTGGTCAAAGGCGAGCATTGCTGGGGCGAATATCATTATCCCGAAGTTGGAAGCCGACTATAAATCCGAGGCGAAGGCAGGTGATACTCTAAAATTCGAGATCGCGGTTTCCAATCTTGGTAGGAAGTCCTGCGATCTCGTTTTCCAAGTTACTAAGAAGCCGAATTGGGAAGAGGTTGCGACGGTTAAAATCTCCTTGGTATTTTACGACTATGTTTCGCGTAAGACGTTAGAAATTCCGGAAGGTTTTCGAAGCAGGTTCGCCGAATGAAATCCGACAAATCTTCGAACGGACCTGAGGTGGAATTTCCGAAAAAGTATTTTTTTTCGACGGAGATTCCGATTCGTAAAATCGATCTGAGTCTAGATTTGCATGTTTCGTTCGCAAGCGTGCTGGATCTGGTTATGGAGGCTCATCTCCAATTCTTTCAATTTCTCGGCTACTCGGTAACCGATATTCACGGGAATAGCATTATATTCGCGAATGCGGTGATTCTTTATCAAGGGGAATTGCTTTTCAAGGATCGGGTCGTCATCGACGTTTCTCTTGATAATATGGGAGAAAAGTCTTTCGATTTGTATTTTCGCCTATCCAAGGATCGCCGGAGACAGAAAGTCTCTCTAGTTAAAATTCGGGTTTTATTCTTCAATTACGAGCAAAGAAAAGTGATTCCGATTCCGATCGCTTTTCGGGACAAATTCGAAACCGGTAAAGTGCCTGCTCGATTAAGCCCCGATGTAGGGGAGGGGGGCATCATCGTAAAGGCAGCCGATTCTTACGGTGGAGAGATCGGTTTCCGTAAACTGGAGGTTTGGAAGCTTTCTCACGAATTTGTATTACGATTATTTAACCTTTGCGATATTTGGAAACCTCAAATCGAGGCAAAATTGATCGAGCATATTCGATCCGTCGCATCCTTATTGCCCATCCGAATTGCCGGCGCGTGGGGAGCGAGAATCCGCTCCGAGAAGATTCGTAATATTTTAAAGGCGAAAGTTCATCTTGAGGAACTTCGATATTTATTGGTTCTTATTTCCGATTTGGGCCTAGTCGATCCTAAGAAAGAACTAACCGATTTAGTCGAAATCAATTCGCACTTAAAGAAATACTTAAATAGAGTTCGCTCGGGGGAAGCTAGGAAGATTAAGTAAAATTTCTCCGCTCAATTAAAGCTTCTTCTAGTTGAGTTTCCTAGACTCGAACCGCGCTTATGTGATTCCTAAAGTTTTTAGTTGACGCTTTCCGGATCTCATGGTATTCAATCAACTCGGTAAAATCACCCGCAAAGGCAATTCGGCCTGCTCGATTCATTCAATTAAACATGAAAAATAAAATAGCAATAGTCACCGGCGGAAACGCAGGGATCGGAAGATCTCTTGTTTTGGAATTTGCCGCTCGAGGAGCCAAAGTCTTATTTTGCGGAAGGCGCGAAGAAGAAGGAAAAAAAGTGGAGGATGAAGTTCGTCGTTCTGGCGGAGAGGCAAAATTTTTTCCGTGCGATGTGTCCAGCGACGTTCAAGTAAAAGATTTCATCGATAAGGCCGAAGCCGTTTACGGAGGATTGGACTTTGCAGTAAACAATGCGGGTGTCGGCGGACTCTCTCTACCGCTTCACGATTATCCTGAAAAAGTCTGGGATAAGGTCGTAAACGTAAACTTAAAAGGGGCTTGGCTTTGCATGAAGTACGAGATTCCTTTATTATTGAAGAGAGGAAAAGGTGCGATTGTGAATATATCTTCGATAGCTGGAATCGTGGGAGCGGATTGGAAGGTCGCACCTTATTCCGCGGCAAAGCACGGCATTATCGGCTTAACCAAATCCGCCGCTCTAGAATATGCGGAACAAAACATTCGAGTCAACGCGGTTTGTCCCGGTTTCATTCGCACAGAAATGTTGGAAGCCCTTTTTCGAAGTTCTTCCGATCCTGCAGAGGCAGAACGCAGAATCACTCGGTTACATCCTGCAAATAGACTCCCCGAACCGGAAGAAGTCGCGAAGGCGGCAATCTGGCTTTGTTCCAACGAAGCTTCGTTTATTACCGGTGCGGCGCTACCTGTCGATGGCGGATATACGGCTAAATAAAGCGCGCTCGACCGTCTGATTGCCGCCAAGGAATGATTTTCTTATAAGATAAAGAATATTTCTTTTTTCTTGTAGAATAGCTAATCTTAGTCATCTTAGCGATAATCCGGAAGAATACCGAAAGGCTATATTCTTATTTTCTAAAAATGAACATTCATTATTACGCAATCACGGATAAGGGAAACTTTCGATCCCATAATGAAGACTCGTTTCTTGCAAACGGGGAACTTATATGCGGTCAAGTTCATGAGGGGTTGGTGAATGTTCGAAACGCGAATACCGACGAATCTCCCGCGCTATTCGCTTTAGCTGACGGCTTAGGCGGACATGAAGCCGGCGAAATTGCGAGCAGGACCGCCCTGGAGAAATTGTCCTGGATGGCAAGAGCCATTCAGCCATTGGAAGAGTTACCTTCGTTAGGGTGGAAAAATCTACTTCGGAAAATCAATACCGAAGTTAACTTTTACGGTCAATCCATCGGAAAGCCGAATATGGGAACTACTTTAGTCGGTTGTCTTCTAGGCAAAAAGAAATCCTGGGTTTTCAACGTAGGGGACAGTCGATTGTATCATATGAATAAGGAAGGCTTAAGCAAAGTCACGGTCGATCATAATATAGGCGAGGAATTGGGAACAGGAATCGGTAGAAATCTTTTGACAAGTTGCATCGGCGCCGGATCGAAGGATATGCAGGCGGATCTTTTCGATTTTACGGGAAAGCTTTCCGCAGGAGATCATTTGTTGCTATGCACGGACGGTCTCACGGAAGTTTTAAATATCGATGCGATCGAAAAAGTAATCAAGGAGCATGACGATTTAAAGGAAATCTGCTCTATTCTCTCGGAGGAAGCTAATCTCGGAATGACCCGCGACAATCATACCGTTCTGGTGATACGAGTGGATAGTTTATAAACGACCCGTAATTTCGAAGAGGAAAAATCAAATCCCATCGCCTTTTGAGAATTCTTCCTTATCGATCAAAAGGAATCTTGCCGTTAACCTGAAAAAGACGCCTCCGTCTTCCCCTTTTTCAAATTGAAAAACTAGCGGAAGATCCGATTTCCTGGCTATTTCATAAAATCCTAATCCTGCACCTTTGCTATCCTGCGGTCTATCCGAGCGAATTTGAATATTATATTTTTCTTTTAATTCTTCAGGGGATAAATGTTTGGTTTCTTCCAGTCTTTCCTTTAAATACGATATTTTTTCGGGATTGATGGAGTTCCCGCAGTTCAATTCCCAATTGTGAGCTTTTCTTCTCAACACTAAAATTCCGATTCCGCTTTTTTCATCCCTTTCCAGCGAATAATGGGCGACGTTCTGAGCCATCTCAACGAAGACCGTGAGAATCCGATTTCGTTTTTTTTCCCCGATAAGCTTTTCCTTTAGCAGCTCGTTTAAGGAAGCGATCGTCGTTTCGGAAAAAGGACCTTTATAAAGTAAAGCAACACCGGTCTTTCTTAGAATGTTATATTGTTTTGACAGTTGCATATTTTTCCTCAAAAATCGGGCGCGGCCAAGCTGACAAAGGAAGATTGGCTGCCGATCGCAAAGGCCATAGAAATCGCGTACCTCAGTCGCGTTTTGCGGGGACCTTCGGCGGCATGGTCGTGATCGCATTCCGGATCCGGATCCGTTAAATTGATTGTCGGACAAACGGTTTGGTTTTTTAGCATTAGGGAAGTCGCGGCCACGTTTATGATCCCTGCCGCGCCGAACGTATGTCCGAAAATCGGCTTAATGGACCCGACGGGCGCCCAGTGGAATTTAGGTTTTCCATCATACAATATTGAGATCGCTCTGCTTTCCGCGAGATCGTTATTATAAGTAGCGGTTCCATGGCCGCAAAAATAGTCGATATCTCCTAAATGGATATTACTAATTTTCATTAAATGCTTTAATCCGTTTGCCGCCTTTTTACCGGTTAAATCCATTCTCATCGCGTGATCGGCTTCGTTATAGCTGTAAGTGCCTATGACTTCCGCGTAGATTTTTGCGCCCCTATTCAATGCGCGATCCAATCTTTCCAATACGAGGACGACTGCACCTTCGCCTAATAAAAAGCCGTCCCGGTTTTTATCGTAAGGACGGATACCCCGTTTTGGGTCCTCCTTTTCTAAGGACATAACTCGACTTACAGGATCGGAGTACATCATCATCAACGGTTTCAAGAGCGGGAACTCATGACCGCCAGCATACATGATTTCTGCACGTCCTTTTCGGATAGCCTGATAACATAAGCTGATTGCGTGATGTCCGCCAACGCAAGCGGCGGAGATGGTGGTTACGAAACCTTGAATATTGGAATTGATTGCGGTCAGATTCGTCGGGTTGGAAGCCATCGAAGTTAGCACGGAATATCGGTCAAAGATGCTTTGATCCTTTTCCTCTATGTATTTTCGCCAGGCAAAATCCCACCATGATAGAGACGCTCTTGAAGAAGAGTCTATAAAACCTACGCGAGAAGGATCTAACGTCCCTTTTTCGATTTTGGCGTCTCTATTTGCCTCTTCCATCGCTGCCATTAAGGCAAAGGTTTCCGTGTTATAATTTTTAGCGTATTTTTCGTTTAAATCTGGAAGGTGTCGCTTCCAATCGAAAGTATTCATTTCTCCGGCTACTTTTACCGGAAAATCATCGACGGGAAACCGAGTAATGAATTGAAGCTGGGACTTTCCTTCGGAAATGTTCGTCCAAAAATCGGGAACGCTGAACGTATTCGGGAGAATAACTCCGATACCGGTGACTACGACTCTCGAGTTCTTTCCATTTTTAATCTTTTCCATATCAAGAGTTGGGACGTAAGAATGGCTTATCTGCTCGAAATTGGAATAAAAAAATTATTCCTGCAACTTTTCGACGGAAAAAAAGGGAAAAATTCTTTTCTCGCCACCCATAATGAAGAAAATTCCGGATTCTATCGCAAACTATACGTTCACCGAACGTCCAACTAATTGTAATTATTTTCGTTACAATTGTATCCGTGTCCGAAAAGCGCCGCATTCATTTGTAAGTTTCTTTGAAAGGAGAATCTCATGTTCCAGGAAGCTAACTTAGAGCAAAAAGAGAAATCGTTAGAAGGATTTCCCACATTGAACAAATCCGATATCGGTAAGTTTATAGGAGTATTACGCAAAGCGGGGGATTGGGACTTGATTAGAATCAACCCGTTTCGATTCGCTTCGAAATCCGATTTCAAGCCGAATGTCGCGTTAGACCTCTTTTTGCATGGAGCGAAAATCGGTTTATTCGATATCGCTTATAATATGATTTGTCCCGCTTGCGGGGGGGTGACTGCAAGTCATAAATCGTTGGATGAAATCGACGAAGAATATTTTCATTGTTATATCTGTAATATAGACGTTCCTACGACACTCGACGACCAAGTCGAGGTGACTTTCTCGATTCATCCATCCGTTAAACGTATAGACGTTACCTCGCTCTCTCTGCAAGATATCGAATCCTATTACCGGTATCATTTTTCCGCCAACTATCAAAAGTCTCCGCAACTGCTTCGATTCATTAGTTCCAATATGCACGGGCTAGTTCGATTGGATCCAAACGAGTCGACCGTAATAAATTTAAATGCGGAAGAACTTAAGGCTTACCAATTTACTTCCGTGGAAAATAATTCTGCCGTATTTCTTTATTTTGATAAGGAAGAATCACAAAAACCGAATTCGATCGAACTAAATCTGCTTCCCGGCGGATTTACTCCATCCGAATTGCACCTTCCGAAAGGGAAATACGATATTAAAGTGACGAACAATACTATCGCTAGAACGGGAGGAATTCATTTAACGCCAAGTATGAATCGAATTTCGGCGATAATAAAAGAACATCCGACGAAAATAGAAAAATTTCTGACTGCTAAGAATCTATTGAATAATCAAACCTTTAGGGATCTTTTTCGCGTTCAGCAATTAAGACAGAACTTAAACCTGAACGTTAAAAGTTTAACGATCATGTTTACCGATTTAAGGGGATCGACGGAAATGTACGATAAAGCGGGGGACATGGTCGCTTATCGTTTGGTTAAGGAGCATTTCCACCTGCTAATGGATGCTGTAAAAAAACATAACGGGGCGATCGTAAAGACGATGGGCGACGCGATCATGGCGGCTTTTTCCTCTCCGTTGGAAGGGTTGCTTTCTTCGTTAGAGATGATGACGATGATCGATCAAATGAACCAGGGATCTCATACGAAGGATTTTGAAATCGGATTGAAAGTCGGTTTAAACGAAGGTCCTTCGCTCGCAGTCATTAACGACGAGCGATTGGATTATTTCGGGCATAGCGTGAATATAGCGGCTCGAGTACAAGGCTTAGCGAAAGCCGGAGAAATTTGGGTGACTAATTCGGTTTTAAACACGCCCGGGGTTAACGAATTACTGCACGAAAAAGGGTATAATTGGGAAACCTCCGAAGCTTCCTTGAAAGGGGTCGGGCAAAAGGCGGTCGTTCATAAACTTTCTCCTAAAGTCGCGTAGCATACCGTTAAACGACTGTCCGATATCCTCCATTAAAGCGGATATTCGAAAGAAATTTCTTATTGCTCTTAGGAAAAAGAATTTCCCGGCAAACTCTTCCCGTTAGGTTTGTCTGAAATTTATTTACCGGAGATTATTTTGATGAGATTTTTAATCCTATCTCTATTATCCGCATTGTGTATTTCTTTCCTCGGAGATTGCAAGTCCTCGAAATCACCGGAGGAGAAATTAATGGAGTTAGCTCCAAGATTTCAAAAAGCGATGTGCTCGAAATCGATCGAATGTACTAAGGATGAGATCGCTAAGGTACCGGCTCAATATCGAAATATGATTCCTGCGTTTATGCAATCCGAAGAAGCTTGTATCGCTCATTTCAAAGAAAGCTTTGAAAAATCCAGAAAGGAACGTCAGGAGAAAAAGCAGGAAGTCACTCCTGATATGGTAACAGCTTTCGAAACTTGCGTCGACGCTGTCGAAAAATCGAATTGTGATCTATATAAGGGAAAAGGAAAGCATACGATTCCCGGTTGCGAAGGTTTGGAGAAGTTTTCTAAAAACTGAGCGAAAGCTTCGTAAGACTTTAGGGTGGATTCCGGTGAAATTCTTTTTCATAGGAATCTGCCTCGTCGAATCAAGGACTGTTCTTTGTAACTCTTAGGCTCCTTCTAAAAGTTTCTTTAATTCATTCAGGATAAAAAGCCAGTTTTGCTCGGAATGCTTTCGAGCATCGTCCGAAAGTATATTGTCTTGTGTTACAACGAGCGAGGTTTCCCCGTTCTGATGAGAAAGTTCGTAAGTGACATTGGCATAATTTTCGGGGACATCTTCCATGTTGGAGAAGGAACTTAAATAATTGTAACGAAACAATTTCTCGGGCACGACTTGCAAAATCGTTCCTTTATCAAGATATTCCTTTCCTTCCCATACCCCTTTAAAATGCAAAGGACTTCCCACCTTCCAATCGGAAATCGCTTCCGTTCCGAAGAAATACTTCTTAATTAAATTCGGATCTGTTAGTCCTTGCCAGACTTTTGCGGGACTCGCGTGAATTTGGACGCTTGCGGAAGCTGTAAATTGGTTTTTCATGATTGTCTCTTAGAAGATTCGTATACAAGAAAGCCCGATAAAAGCAAACGAAAAGATTCCCAATCTTGTAAAAAGAAATATCTCTTAGAGATGAAGTTGACCGCCGAAAATTTCGGGCCTGACAAAGGCTGTCATATTTAGTTTTAAAATTCCTAATCGCGGAATCCGAAAATTGTGCCTTGAGATTTAGAATTCCGGTCTTGATCTTCGGGAATAAAGCTGATTGAAATACTTTAGTATTGCCGCAATCTTTAAGGATCGGATCGGATAAAGTCTTAGATCGTTCTTGGATCGGCTTTTGAACGATCGCTACCGCCTGTAAACGACCAGTATGAATATAAAATTACCGTTATAATTCCTAACGCCATCATTTGACCGAGATGAACGGTCGTGGCGTACACTAATCCTTCCGAACTTTCCCGCCCCAGCAACACGAAGCCGGAAGTAATGGATGCGTGATAAACTCCCGCTCCGGAAGGCGCCGAAGGGACCATGACGCCCACTGCACCGCAAAACATAATGAAAATCGTTTCTAACGGACTGAGATGAATTCCGACTAAATACTGCAGCAGAGTATAATGAATCCCGTAACCCACTAACCAAGTTGCCGCAGTTAAAGCGCCATGCTTTCCCGCGTTTTTCAAAGTTAAGAACTCGCCAAGCTCTGTGATTAGGGGTGTGAGTTTATCCTGAAAGAAATTTCTTTTTCCGAATTTGGCGAAAACGTTTTCTCCGAATCGAGCAAGCTTTATATAAAAAAGTCGTACAAAAATCAGAGTGAAAACGATCGAAAGAATTCCCAATAAGGGTAAAACGAAACGAACGAAATCCTGATGAATCCCGAGTAAGAAGAAGGCGCCAAGTCCCGCACTGAAAATAAACGCAAAATCCAAAACCTTTTCTAGAAAAAGACTGCTCACCAAAGATCCGTAACTGGAATCCGAATCCTTTTTACATAAATAGAGTCGAAAGATATCTCCCCCTCTCGCCGGCAGAAATTGGTTGGCTCCGACGCCTATATACGCCGATAAAACCGAGGTTTTGAAGGAGATTTTTTTTCCTAAAAGTAGATACCATCGCCAGGAAAAAAGAAATAAACCCCAAATTACGGCCATAAAGAACGGAATTAGATATATCGGCTGCCATCTTTCTTGAATATTATAAAAACCTGAAAGATCTAACTTCCAGAATAGAAAGCCAAGGGCAAAAACACTAATGATGATTCCAATGAAGAATTTTTTCAAGTCGTATACTCCGAGGATTTCAACCGGGCGGCCAAGTCATGTGCCGACCACCCAATAGATGGAAGTGCAGGTGAAACACCGTTTGACCGCCAAGCGGACCTTTGTTGTTTACGACACGATAACCGTCCTTTTCCAGCCCAAGAGATCGGGCCACTTCTCGAATTCGGAAAAGAATTTCTCCCGCTAGTTTTTTTTCCTCCGGTCCGATATCGTCCAAGGATACGAAATGCTTCTTTGGGATGACCAGTACATGAATCGGAGCTTGGGGAGAAACATCATGAAAAGCTAATATTTCTTCGTCTTCATAGGCGATTTTTGAGGGAATTTCCTTTCGGATAATTCTGCAAAAAAGGCAATTCGGCTCGTTCATGGGATCCGTCCTAAGCAAAGGCTCGCAGCGCCTAAAGCGCCCGTTACCGAGCCTCCTGCGAGAATTCTGGTATAGTTTCTGAATACCGGAAAGATGATTTCTCGAACTCGCTTTTCAAGCTGTTTTCCGAATAGAGAATAGGATTTAACTAGACCGCCCGAAAGAACAACGCATTCCGGATTCAAAATATGGATCAAATTTCGGATTAATTCGGATAGAATTTCAATGCCTTCTTCTAAAATCAAGTTGGCCTCCTGTTCTCCTTTTTTCACTAAAGAGAAGAATTCCTTCGCATCGCTAAAATTTCTGCCGGTAAGCTCCCGATACCGAGTAGAGAATCCGCTAGTACTGAAGTAAGCTTCGGCGCATCCACGATGCCCACAGCCGCAGAGCGTTCCGCCTGGACGTATCGTGTTGTGTCCGACTTCCATACTGTTTCCCTTATAGCCGTCAAAGAGTGAACCTTCATATACCCAGCCCCCTCCGATGCCGGTACCTAACGTGATAACGACTAGGTTCCGAGATCCTTTGCCTACCCCGTACCAATATTCTCCGAGAGCTGCGCAATTCGCATCGTTATCATAGTAGACCGGTATTCCGAAAGAATCTTTTAAGTACGAAACGATGGGAACATTCTTTAGCTTTGGAAGGTTAGCCGAAGATATAAGAATTCCCGCATCCTTATCGAGCGGGCCGGGGCTTCCCAGTCCGATTCCGGAAACCGGAGAATTCCCTTCCTCCATTAATTCTTGAATGATCGTTTTTAATGAAGAGAGAAAGGAGTCGGAGTCAATGTCAGCACCCGTGGAAATCGAGGATTGTGACAAGAGCGTCCCGTGCTCGTCGGTTCTACATGCTTTGACGCTTTGTGCGCCGATGTCCACTCCGAGGAAGGACTTCATTTCACGACTCGAGTAAAGCTTCCTTCTCTCATTTCATAGATTGTCTTTGCGTCGAAGGCAAGATTCATATCGTGGGTGACGAGAAGTACGGTCAAGCCCCTTGAATTAAAGTCCGAAAGCAATTTTCGCACTAGTTCGCTATTTTCCGGGTCCAAATCTCCGGAAGGTTCGTCGGCCAGCAGAATTTCCGGTTCGTTTATCAAAGCTCTCGCGATGGCGGTCATTTGAATTTGTCCGCCCGAGAGGCGTGTCGGCAATTGATTACGGATCGCATTCAAGTTTAGGCTAGAAATAAGGTATTCGCATTTTTCCTTATATTCTTGTTCGCCGAACTTTCCGACCAATAAGGCAGGCAGGAGAATATTCTCCTCGACCGTCAAATGGGAGACAAGTTCGGAAAATTGAAAAATCAATCCTATATAGCGAGCTCGGAAATTGGCCAATTGCCCTTTGCTCATACTGGATAGTTTCAGAGTATCAAAATAAATCTCTCCCTCGGTGCTTGTAAGCATTCCGGTTATCATCGAGAGTAGAGTGGTTTTTCCGGAACCGGAGGGCCCGACAATAGCGACATAATCGGATTGGTTTACGTCGAATGAAACGGAATTAACTGCTTTCATTGAACCGTACGTTCGGGAAAGATTGTTGATCCGAAGGATCATTTGCCCCTCCGAATGGATTTGTACGGATCGACGAGAGTGTGAATGAATGCGGTTGTACCCCCGGCTAATCCTAGAACGGCGAGTTCATAAATGTAGGCTCCGGCATAATCAAGGAGAGATACTAACGCTGGATTTCCCGGCGGTTGAAAAATACTGGCTACGCTTGCGAATAGAAAGCCGAAAGAATGAATGATCCAGAGTTCCATCGTTTCCAATAGGACGCAACCGAAGCGATTTCCGCCTACTGCCATCATAATGCCGGTATCTCCCGATCGACTGGAAGTCCGAACAATCGCCATAAAAATCAAAGCGACGCTCGAAAGCGTTAAAACCAAGTAGGGAGAATTCCGGAAGAGATCGATACTAGAAACATCGGATAAGAGTTTGTCGGTCCGAATGGAAAAAAAACTCAGAACTAGACTGTAAGCAAAAAATAGGGAAAAGAAGATATGGAGCAGACTTGTCGTTGTGTCCCGAAAGAAAAGGGAGAAAGCGAACCGCAGGTAGGTGATTCTTCCCATCGAAAGCACGATACTGAAAAGGTTTGATTTTATCCAACATTTATTTGGTAAATAATAGAAATTCCGAAACATGATCTTTGTAATTCTTATCGCAGCAGGAATCATCCTGATCGTAGCAGCAGGGTCCTTTTTGATCCAGTCCAAGAAGGACTCGTTTGAAAAGGCTCTTGCCCTTGCTGCTATGGGAAATTATGTGGATTCCCGAATTTTAATCCGAGATATTTTGGATGCGAATCCCTCGAACGTGAGAGCCCATTATATCATGGCTAAGATTTACGCGATGGAAGGGGATCACGTCAACGAGGCTAGGCATTTAGAGAAAATTAAGAAAATCGGGACGTATGATAAGGATATTTCGGAAGTTGCGGTTTCGAACCGGATTGCGGATATTTACTATCAACAAGATTTATTCGAAGAAGCGGTCTTTCATTACGTGGATACCCTTTCGGTGGATCCGGAAAATCTCGAGGCGAATATACGGATAGCTTTTATGGCTCTGGGTCAAAAAGAGTTCGGGATTGCCGATAAATTTCTTTCACGTGTTCCGGACGATAAGGTGAAAATGACAGCCCTTTTTATCGCGAAGGGAGTCGTGGCCGCTACCTTAAGAAAAGGGGACGCGAAGCATTTCTTCAAGCAAGCCTTTGACGAAGAACCGAGTTCGGCGGTTGCGGGATTCTTGTATTCCTTAACTCTTGCCCGTTCCGGCGAGCACGACGAAGCGATCAGGATCGCTAATTCGGTAGTCGATGTAGTTACGGACGAATACGTTAGATTCACATTATTCCAATTCATTATGCTGGAGTTTTTGCAGAAAGGAGACTTGAACGAGGCTCTTAAGCATTCTAGACTTTGCATGGAGATCGCCAGAAATAACGGCTGGAAACAGGAACTAATAGATTCCGATTTTCATTTCGCCTTAATCGCCGTCAAAATGGGTCGTTTGGAAGAAGCCAGCGAGTATCTCATCGAGGCCGAGTCGGAAAGGGTCGACGACGATAGAATCATCGAGTTGGCAAATTATAAGTATCAATTGGAAACAAAACGTCTTGAAGCGGGCAAACCTGCGAAGAGCGGATACACACCCGACGAAGAGATAGGCCGACTCTTCCCCGAACTTTTTCCGGTGGAAAGATATTATGAAATCTCGGGATTAAAATCCTCCAAGTCGTTTCATATCAAAGGGATCATTGACGAAGAGGGCGGAAAAATCATCGCCGATATTAATAAGATCGGTATCAGTGCGTTGGATCATTTCCGCGCCTTAAAGGGAGTGGAATTCAAGAATCTCTGCGTTAAAGTAGTACTCGCCTTAAATTATACGATTAGTCGAGAGATCCCGAATAAGGAAGGAGACGGCTTGAACTTTATGGGCTTAAGCAAGTCGGATAAGGAAACCCGCGCCTTGTTTAAATTCCGAAGATGGAAAGACGCAAAAGTCTCGGATATTTTTCTAAGAGATACGCTGAGTCAAGTGAAGGATTTAAGTTTGGACAAGGCCTTCATCGTCGGAGACGCAGAATTTACCGACGGCGCGAGACGTTTCTTGGCGGATAATTCCTCACGACTCTCGGTTCTCTACGGGAAAGATCTGGAAGAACTTCTGAAAAAAGCCTTGAAAACCCCCGTCTAAACCGGGAACTACAGCAGTGCGGATCGGTTCTAATTTTTTAGCATTCCTTTATTCGGTCCCATCGTTGCATTTCATTTTTTACATAACTATTCTCGGTTTCAAAGAAGGTTTCTAAAATCGGATGAAGGAGAACGGTACTTTGAAAATCGGCAGATTTATCCAAAACCGCAGAGGGCCTTACAAACGGAGCTCCATTTTTTTTGCGGCGTTGCTAATCGGTATTATTGCAATCTTGAATTGCTCAAGGGAGTCGCTTTTACGTAACTCTTCCGTTGAACATTCTCCGTCCGTCGAAAAATCCAAAATTTTCGTAGCAGGTCATACCGGTGAATACTCGAAAGATAGCGATGAAATTCTATCTATTTTGCGAAAACTTATAGCAGGAACCGTTCAAAAGAATCTGAGCATTCTACCGGAATTCGTGTCGGAGGAAGAAGGGATCTATCTGGACATAAAAGGCCATTGGAGTCGAAAGAGGCTGGTCGAGGAACTTTTCGCGGAGGACAATTATTTCCGAACCTATTTTTTCGATCGAGATGCGCTGGAGCGGGAGAAGAAAAATTCGAACGTCAGAACGGTCCGAGATCTCTTGCTTTCTTCGGAAGGAATCGAAGTCGATTTTTACTTCGAGACTCCTTCCGCTTGCGAAGTGAAACTTCGATTTAAGGAAAATCGAAAGTTGGAATCGGAACTTATAAATCCTTACTTTAGCAAGCTACGGGGAAAATGGTACGTTCATCGGCTATTCTAAAAATCTAGCGAACGACATAGACAAACCTACTTGCGGGCAACGATAGGAAATGCGGAAATAGTAAATAAGGCCGGAGAATGCGATCCAAATCATTGTTAATACAACATAAGAATCGCATCTTGAATGCTATACATCGAGCCGGTATTCCACTGGTTTCGACTCTTTCTCTTTTGCCGATTTCGACGAGTCTCCTTTTCTCGGAAACGATTCCGTTCGAAACTTCTTCCGAAGAAAAAAAAGGAATCTTGATTCCAAAGTTTAATCCGGTTTCCGTTTCCGAGAACCCCGCAATATCCGCAGGAAATTCGATTCGATTAATCGATTGGGACATCGATCGTTTAACGGAATACGCCGTTTCCAATAATCCTCTGTATCTTGCCGAACGGCAAAATATGGGCATATCTAGAGGCGCCGTGATCACGGCTTCCCTGTATCGAAATCCGATATTACAATTCCAGCAACAATTCATCGGGGGAAATCCGAATACTCAGGGCGGCAGTCCTGAGACGGCTCCTGCCGTTTACCAGGATTTAGACGTTTATGGTGTGGTTCCGCTTCGAACTAGAGTAGCAAAGAAATCTTTCGAAGCTTCTATCGCCGATTTTAAGAACTTCGATCGTGCCTTCCGGATGCGCCTTCGACAAAATTATTGGGCCTTCGTTTTCCTTACACTGCTCGTAGATACGAATAAGGAATTTTATGAGAATTACAGCGACTTATTGGAACTTACGAAATTTCGAGTTCAGAAAGGCGATATTTCCCCGCTTGAATTCGAAAGGTTGGAGCTGGAAAGAATCCAGGTCGAGAAATACTATAGGGACGCGATCGTGCGTAGGCAATCGATCGAAAAAGATCTACGGATTCTAAGCGGGCTTTCCGAGAAAGAAGGCGTCTTCGCATTTAAAGTGGATTCCATGCGATTTCGATCGCTGGAAGAATTAGGACTCCGTTTGCGGGACGAATACATAGTGAGCGATCGTCCGGATATCGTCGCTTTGGAGCAAAGGCTTCAAGAAAAAAAGATGAATATCGAACTCCAGAGAAAGGAGGCTTTAGGCTGGCTTCAGGTGGGTGGGGAATGGCGGATTAAAGGAGGCGAGAATTACGGAGGCGTGTTCGCAACTATTCCGATTCCTATCAACGACCGAGGGCAGGGAAAAGTGTTCGCGGCCAAGGAAGAATATCGCAAATTCGAACTCGCACTCGACGCTAAAAAAAGGGAAGTCGACGCGGAAATAGAAGCGGCTAAAAAGGAATTACTCGCTCGGGAAGAATTGCTTACTAAATACGAACGGATTAATTTATTACAAAAAAATAAACAATTGGAAGAGAAATCGAGAATCGCGTACGTGCGAGGCGCATCCGATCAAGTGACGTTCCTTCAGGCCGAAAAAAATTATCTCACTATCCTTCGGGAATATTACGATCTTCTTTATCTCTATTTCAATGCCGTAGAAGCTTTTAAGGCCGCGACCGGAAAAAATTCCGATATTCAATCCAGCGTTCAAAGCAAAGGAGACGAGCGATGAAAGCTATTTTGCAAAGATACAAACTTCTGGTTTTTATGATCGTTCTCGTCTCGGGAGCGGCTTACGGTTACAAACAATATTATAAAAAGAAGCCGGATAAAAAAATAACGGCGGAGTCGCGGAATTTTTTTTCCGTGCCGGAAGAGATCTTAAAGCGACATCCGTTAACGTTTGTCAGCCTAAAAGAAGTTTCTCAATTCGAAGAACTTGCCCTACCGGGTCGGATCACGTATGATCCTGAGAGTATGGCAAGGGTCGGTTCCACTGTCGAGGCTAAGATTAAGAAAGTTCTAGTCCGAGAAGGAGATCGAGTGAATCAAGGTTCTCCTCTTGCGATTCTTTCCTCAGTGCAGTTAGGAGAGGTGGAAGCCGCTTATGTGAAAGCGAGAGCTTCTCTCGAAGCCTTAAAACTCCAGGCCGATAGGGCTAAAGAGCTCTTTGAAATGAAAGTCACATCCGCTAAGGAATATGAACTCGCCACTATGCAGTATAAGACCGCAAAGACAGAGGTGGAAACGACTCGTATTAAATTGGAGAACTATGGATTGACTCCTTCGGAAATAGAAGGAATCGAACGAGGAGTCTACGTCTCTTCCAATCTGGTTTTAAGAAGTCCGATCAACGGAGAAGTTACCGAAAGAAAAGCGATTATCGGGCAACAAACTTCGAGGAACGAGGAATTGTTTACGGTGGCAAATTTAAATAATCTCTGGGTCCTCTTAGATGTTTATGAAAAAGATCTTGAAGGTGTGAGAGAGGGCGCACAGGCCACAATTTATCCCTTCGGAAACGAAGAAAGTACCAAAATACAAGGCAGAGTCGCCTACGTCGGAGCGATTTTGGACAGTGTTAAGCGAACCGCCAAAATTAGAATCATGGTATCGAATCGCGGAGGTAAGTTGAAACCGGGACAAACGGTTACCGCCAAAGTAGCCGGATTGGTGGTCAGTAAGGGCGAAGGTAAACGAAAAATGTTGCCATTGGAGGCGGTTCATGAAATCGAAGGCAGGTCGGTAGTATTCGTTCATCATGACGACGGCACTTTCGAGGCATTGGACGTCGTTACTGGAGATACGATCGGCGAGGATGTGATTATCTTAAGCGGATTACAGGATGGAATACAAGTCGTTTCAAAAGGTTCTTTCGTATTAAAAAGCGAGTATCTCAAATATTAGTTAAAAACCATCAGGAAGGTTTTTCTTCCGACTATCGCTGCCTAAATTACCTTTTTCGGCGAATCGGTTATCGTTTTTCTTTCATTTATGTAGGAATTCCCGCGGTTTTTTCTTTTGAATCTTGTTGGTCAAAGCAACATTTTTGTGATTCTTGGCTATTTCCTTCCTAACTCGGAAGCGGCGGCGGCCTTTTTTTCGAAGTCCCCGGCGAGTCGATCGATAGTCTGATTTCATCCAAGGGGGACGCGAAAATTGTCCCGTATAGATTGAATCGACCGTAACCCAAAAAAGTACTTGCACAACATCCATTCACTAATAACTTGTTAAGCATGAAGGATTTGACGGAAAAGCAACTCGCAGTACTCCATTTTATCACAAACGTAATCAAAGAACGTGGGTTTCCTCCTACAATCCGGGAAATTGGAGACGAATTCGGTATTACCGCCAAAGGCGCTTACGATCATCTTAAAGCGATTGAAAAGAAGGGATATTTAAAAACTTCGAAAAATCAATCTAGAGCGATTGAATTGATGAGGCAGAGTCCGTTCGAGACTCTTAACGTTCCGACTCCTAGTATTCCATTGATAGGGAGAGTGGCGGCCGGGCTTCCGATTCTAGCCGAAGAAAATATCGAATCCTATATTCCGGTTCCTGAAGAACTCGCCTCCAAAGGAATGACTTTCGCCCTAAAGGTGCAAGGGGATTCCATGGTTGAAGCAGGAATTAGCGACGGAGACATCGCGATTATCCAGAAGCGAGATATTGCTCGTAATGGAGAGATCGTAGTGGCCCTAATTGACGATGAGGCGACGCTTAAAGTTTATTACAAGGAAGCGGATCACGTTCGCCTCGAAGCCAGAAATGCAAAATACAAACCCATTAAAACTAAGAAGGCCGTGATTATCGGTAAACTCATCGGACTTTATCGGGTCTATTGATTTAAGAAAGAATTCCTGGTTGACACTTTCTTCTGACGGGAAAAAAATTCTGAAAGAGTGAATTCCCCGTCAGCGTACCGCAAATTCGCGGTTTCCCTCCTCTTTCTCCTACTTGCATTTTGCGCTTCTCCTAAGAAAGAAATCGGAGATGCAGAATTAAAATTGGTTCTGGATTATCTTGCCGAGGCAAGATTCGGCGAAAGGTTATCGTCCATATCCGAAAAACCTATACCGAACGATAAACAAATTTTCTTAACCGCATGCGAACGCTATATGCTTAATTCGGATGCTGTTTTAGAGATTTTAAAAGTCAAAAAACCGCAGATTTATTCTAGTCTGGTCAAGTCTTATGAAAATTAAAGAAAGGCTGGCTTGGGCTAGCGTCGTACTGGTCCTACTCTTTGCCTTATTATTTCGTCCGACTCCGGTTAAGGCGATCTCGGAAACCTCCGAGAAATACCTGCAATTATTTCACGAAGTCTTAGGACTAGTGCAAAACGGGTACGTAGAGCCCGTTGACGAAGAGAAAGTTTTTATCGGGGCCATCAAAGGCCTTATCGCTTCCTTAGGTGATCCTCACTCTACCTTCCTGGACGAGGAAGAATATAGACAAATGAAGGAAGAAACTCGAGGAAGTTTCGGCGGACTCGGAATGGAAGTCGCATTTGCAGACGGCGCTATCGTCGTTGTTTCTCCCATTGAAGATACCCCTGCGATGCGCGCGGGAATATTACCGCAAGATAGAATCGTCGAGATCGATGGAAAAAGCACTGCAAATCTAGGTTATTCCGAAGGGATTAAACTTATGAGAGGTAAGCCCGGCTCCTCAGTGTCGATCAAGTTGGAACGCAAGAATCAAAAGGAGCCGATTCAACTTACGTTAGTTCGCGAGAATATTCAAATTCGTTACGTTCGATCTCACTTCTTTAACAAAGAAAAAGTGGGTTATATTCGCTTAAATCAATTTATGGGCGAGAACACGCAGGATGAATTTAAGAAACAGCTTAGAGCTCTTGTGGATAAGAAAGCGGATGGACTCATTGTGGATTTGCGAATGAACCCGGGCGGTCTTTTGCCTCTCGCGTCTGCGCTCTCGGATCTTTTTCTTCCTCCCGGTCTGGATATCGTTTCAGTCAAGGGAAGGGGAGGAGAGTTAGCGGACACCGCAAAATCTTCCAATTCCACCGATAAGTTCACTAAAATTCCCATGGTAGTTCTGATAAACGAAGGCTCCGCATCCGCATCCGAAATTTTTGCGGGAGCTATGCAGGACCATGCGAGAGCGAAAATTTTGGGGACAACTTCGTACGGGAAGGGCTCGGTTCAGTTCGTGTATTCTCTTTCATACGGTAATGCGGTAAAACTGACTGTTCAAAAATACTACACACCGTCTGGCCGCTCTTTACATGGAAAAGGAATCCAACCTGATATAGTCGTAAAGGCGATCGAACCTACCGAAGACGATCGATTCTATCTTCGTAAAATGGGAGAAAAAAAACTCCTCGATCAGTTAATCTTAAAATTTCCGGATTATAGCGAACAAAACTTCCAATCGTTCGAAAAGGCTTTGAAAGAACAGGGAATCAAGCTTTCCTCCGACGTGGCTCGTATTCTTTTTAAGAATCGCACTCAATCCGAAAAGGAACGAACTACTACGGATTTGGAATTGGATCCTCAACTTCGTAAGGCTATCGAAATACTTTCGGAAAAAAAATCCTAATCTACTTAGATGATCGGGCTCGGAATAGAAAGCAGTTGTGATGAAACTAGTCTAGGAATTGTCAAGGACGGAAAAGAGCTTTTGTCCTTAAAAATTTTTAGTCAGATCGATCTACATAGACCGTTTCGTGGAATTGTCCCCGAAATAGCCTCTCGCGCGCATTTGGAAAAAATCAACGTTTTGCTTTCGGAAGTCTTGGAAGAATCCGGTCTTGAGCTTAAGGATCTGGATTATGTTGCGGTTACTCGATCACCGGGATTAACCGGTTCTTTAATGATCGGCGCGCAATTGGCGCGTTGTATTCACGCGATTTATAACACCCCTATTATTCCTCTTTGTCATTTACAAGCTCATTTTGCGGTCCTTCAATTGGAAGGCGTGGAACCGATTTTTCCAAGTCTCGGCTTACTTCTTTCCGGTGGAAACTCCGCAATTTATCGTATTCCCGAATTCGGTAGGATGGAGACGATCGGTGATACGATGGACGATGCGTTAGGCGAGGCGTTTGATAAGGTCGCCGGGCTACTTGGGTTGCCGTATCCTGGAGGACCGATAATAGAGGAGTATGCCTGTTCCTATCGGCCTGAAAAAGGTGAAAAGGATTTACTTCCTCCTCTATTACGGAATTTAGAACATTCGCGAGTCGCTTTTTCTTTTTCGGGTTTGAAAACGGCAGTGGCGCATTTGATCGCTAAACAACCTGACTTGCCCGTTTCCAAAGTCTGCCACTATTTTCAAAAGACCGCGTTTGAATTAGTGGAGCGCAATATCAAGCGAGCCGTGGAAATTACGGGAATCAAGAGGATTCTTGCTGCAGGGGGGGTCTTGGCCAATACTACGCTGAGGCTTCGATTGGAGAACCTAGCGGAAAAAAATTCCCTGGAATTTTTTTCTCCCCGGAAAAAGATCTACTGCACGGATAATGGTGCGATGGTAGCGGCTCTGGGTTATTATCTATTTCAAAAAGGCTATTCTAAAAGTTTGGAGTTCACGGTTAGTCCCGTGAGACAGGAGACGTACGTATGAACCGTAAGCTAAGTTGGATCCCGAATACGATCACGCTCGGAAATTTAACCATGGGATTTGTGTCCATTCTCATCGCGGCAGAAGCGACCGGAAACGGTCCTCAGGCTTATATCTTAAGCGGCTTTTTTATATTATTAGCCGCTATATGCGACGGGCTCGACGGTATGGTAGCTCGCGCTCTGGACGCCACCAGCGAATTGGGAGCCGATCTGGATAGTTTGGCCGATCTTACCGCCTTCGGCATCGCACCCGGATTCCTTTTTTATAATATGGTATTAAGCGAATATAAAATCGATGTATTCGGGAAAGAAGATCTCTTTCCCATCGGAATGCTCCTCGCCGCAGTGTTCCCGATTTGCGCAGCTTATCGTCTTGCGAGATTCAATGTCGCTCACGATCCGAGTTCTTTTACCGGATTGCCTTCGCCTGTCGCCGGGGTGACGATCGGATTCCTCCCTATCTTTCTTAATCGCGATCATATCCCCCACTGGATTACGATTCCCTTATTTCTACTGATTGCCATATTGATGGTTTCCAACGTTCGGTATGGTAAGCCGCAGGTGGCGATCCGATCCAAGTTAACGCCCGGAAAGGCCGCTTTGATGCTTCTCGCCGCCGTAATTTTGCTCGTTTTCGTAGGGTTCAACCGTTGGCCTTGGTTGATTTACGGTCTTATTTTTCTATATATATTCTCAGGCTTAATCACCTTCATGATACATGTTCTGCAGGATTTTCGTGTAAAATTAGATTAGCTGCCCTCGACTATCGATTTCTATTTTTCTAATAAAGGTAGAAATATTTGAAATCTTGCGCTAACGCCGTCGCCCTTTGCTTCTCCCCCTCGAGAATGCCGAAGGGTAATCGCGAAGTAAGGATGATAGATCCGTAAAAATAAATAAACGGATTTATCTACGACGCGCAAACCTGTCTCTTCCGATGTAAGCGATTCTTCCACAAAAGCCGGAAGTCTATTCCCTTCTTTTGCGAATAAAAGCGAAGATTGAAGTTTCCAGTTCTCGAAGACGGTTAAATGCATCGCCGCTTCCGATAGACGATCTCCGTTCCTTCTCCATTCCTGACCTATTTCCCACCTCCAGCCTTTTTTCTGGAAACCGTAGTACAACCCTCTCCCGCTCGTCCATAAATTAGAATTTTCGAATTTATAGGTTCTAATTTGAGCCAGGACTGCTCCCCAGCCGGTTTGGAAAAACGCGACTCTTCCCCAAATTGCTTTGGAATTCGTGATGCCGGTTTCATTCTCAAGAGGACTGGCGAATCGTTCAAACTGTACCGCCTCGAGTCGATTGTAAATCCCCGGTTCCCAAAGGATCCTAAGAAGTCGCGCTCGATCTCGATTGTCCGCCGGAGAAGACAAACTGAATAACTGCGATGATTTCCCCTGGTAACCCGAGAAAAGCAATCTCTGATCCGATTCGTAATTTTGCCAATAGAGCGAAAAAATTCCGGACGGATATTCCTTAGATCCGAACGCCTCCAGACGTAATCCGAACGGATTTTTCCGTAATCCTCTTTCCTTGTAAGAGGGGAATTCCAACAAAAGAAAACCCTCTTTCGATTCCGGAGAATATGCTAACTCAAGATAATCGCGAAACGGTTTAAGGAAGATCCCAGGTCTTTTTGATGCACCTTGTTCCGAGTAATACAGGCTTAAGAAAGATTCGCCGATATTGGTTCCTGCAAAAGCAGAGCGAACGGATGGCTGTTCCAAAAACCAGAAGGAGGAAAATTCGAACGATTCTCGTAAAAAAAAGAAATGTCGCGAAGGCTTGAATCGATTTCCGTAGGATAGATAAAATCGATTTGTTTCGAATGCGACGGATGCCAATAAAGTCTCGTTTCGTTTTTCTAAAAAGATCTTCGAGTTTAGGCAGTTTTCCTTTTCTCGATGCGAGAAGATATTTGCAGAACCGCAAAAATCTCCACGAAGCCAGATTGTATCCTGGGATTTTCTATAAAAACGAGACTCATAGGTCGAAAAAGAGCCGCCTGAAGAAAGAATAGGCATATCATTTTCCTTGGCCTGAATCCGTCCGATGGCAACAATGCTGAATAATAAAAATATGACGGCTTTCAATACCGGCCGTCCGATTTTTGCTTTTTTTGAAAGAGTAAACGAAAGATTTTCTTTCGTTCCGCAGGCTTGAAAGAATTTATCTTTTCACGAAAAGCTTGTTCATCCGAACGAGACCATTTCGAAAGCTGTAACGAATCAGTTATCGAAAAGCCCGCTTTTACGAGTTCATCGACCGTTAGGGGCGACACGGGAAGCCGTTTGCTTTCGGATTTAACGACCGGGATTGGCGGCTTGTCGTTCGATTCCCGGTTTTTAAATAGTTCCTTTGTAATTCCGAAGGATCCGGCTCCGTCGAGCTCTCCGCTTTCTTCACGGAGAAGTACATCGCCGGTTATTCCCTCCCAACTCCAGGCAAAGCCGATAGTGAATCTTGTTTCGGAAGTTCTTTCTCTTTCTTGAGTGAACTCGATGCTCAGGCTTACGCGTGTATTTGATGATGAGCTACTTCTTAGTATGCTGCCGTATCCTTTTTCTTCGGAACTTTTTCGAAGGAAGAATTCTAAACTTCCTGATCGATGAGAAAGTCCCAAAACGGAATGCAAGACTTCGCGGGAACCGCCGACTTGGAACGTTAATCGAAACGATTCGAAAGCCGGAGATTGATAGCCGATATCAATCGACCTAAGCTGAGACGCATTTAAATCTCGAGAGTTCAGCCAAATTCCGAGAAGACGCACCTGTCCTTTCGATCCGGCCGAGAATGGCGCCTGTGCTAACATTCCTCGGGTCGATTTGGTTCCGGATTCGCTCCGACCTAAGAGTGAAATCTCCCCCTCTTGATTCCAAGAGCGTGCAATCCATTCTATAGGAAGCGGAGGGGCCGGAGAAGCGCTGATCGGTAGAAGTAGGGTTCCGAAATATAAGAGTCGGCGCACGAAAGGAACGGGTTGGAAATCGGGTTCGGCACGCGGAAAATTCTAAGGAATGTCTTTTTTTTGAATTTCGTAACTTTTGGGAGCCTTATTTGTCCGGCCTCTCCGTAGAATTATTTTCATAAGGAAAGAGAAGCGGCTCTACGAGGCTGTGATCCCTATAGAAAATTTTTAGTAAACGCTTGACGACTACTATAATTTAGTTTAGTATGTACCTATCCGTTTAGTAGATTATAGGTGTGTTTTTCCTAATTTATGTCGTCTAACTAGACAGGGAGAGAAAGTATGATGATTCGATCTCTACAAGATACTGGAACATATGAAAGAAACCGTAAGGGTTTAGCGGGTGCCGGGTTCGACTGGAGGGAAAGGAGCCGAGCAATTGAGCCTGGTTCAAAAACCTTCGCGGACTATTTGGAAGAATCCTTCCAAGGCGATCTCGTTCAAGATGGGAATTGGTTTTCGGAAACACTTTCCGAGCTGAGTAAAAAGAATCTAAGAAAGATCTGATTCTGAATCGGTTTAGCGGAACTCTCCCTGATCCGAGGACACGCATCAGATATGAAGCGGATGCCTTAGATGATTGGGAATTGATTGCAGTCCTTTTGGGGAAAGGGGATCGTAATCGTTCTATAGAGGATCTCAGCCGAGAGATTCTGAGAGTTACGAAAGGACTGAGCGGGCTTCTTTCCATAGATGTGTCCCGTAACTTACGAGTAGGCGGTCTTGGAGCCGCGAAAGCTTCCGTATTAATGGCCGCTGTAGAGCTGGCAAGGCGTTTAAAATACAAATCCTTACAAGGCGCCATTTTCGACCCAGTATCCTTGTCCAGATACATGCGAACCTTATTTCTTCCTATGCGAAGAGAATGCTTTGTGTTGGCCACTATTTCCCCGGCAGGAAATCTACTCCGCGCAGAAGTTGTTTCCAAAGGAAGTTTAGAGGAAGTCGGAGTGCATCCACGTGACTTAGTTCGACTTGTTCTTAATGACGAGGCCTCGGAAGCAATTCTCGCCCATAATCACCCCGGAATGACCTCCGATCCGAGTCCGGAAGATTGGGATGTCTATACGCGCCTTAGTTCCATTCTATCGGAACTAGATGTGAACCTATTAGATCATTGGATTTTTGGAATTGACGGGATCTTTTCTTGCAAACATTCTACTCGCCTAGACGAAGAGTAACTCTTTTCGTTTTCTTTTCCAGGCTTCAGGTATTAGGTGACCCAATCCAAATTTTTTCGAAACATGCGAATTCTATCCGTTCTGGTAAGAAGAGATTATGCTCTTCAATATGCAGGATCGGCTTTAGGATTAACTTGGATGTTTTTGCAAAATCTGAGTTTGATTCTGATTTATACCGTCGTATTTTATTTTATAGGAATTCGTACGAACGGAGAAGATCCGATCGATTATTTTTCTTATGTGCTGAGCGGTTTACTTTTTTGGATTCCCCTACAAGAATACCTGATTCGAGGGACCGGAATTTTAACCGACAACCGGCATTTGATTAAACGATCGCCGCTGGGCCCGGAAATCTTCCTATGGATTCCTTTTTTTCAGTATGTATTGCATTGGCTGATTACTGCCGTGCCGGTGATAATCTTCCTATTATGGTTCGGGAAAGCAAATTGGTCCGGCATAGTGCCAGGATTCTTGGCAATCTTCGCGACGGGCTTATTTCTTGCCTGCATCGTCAATTACTTCGCTAGGATCAATATTATTTTGAGGGACATTTCCCCTTTAGTTCGCCTTTGTTCGCAATTTCTTTTTTGGGGATTGCCGGTTCTTTACCAGTCGACAGGGATTTTAGGAAAATTGAATATATGGAATCCGTTTTTCTTTCCGTTGGAGCTTTTTCGATCCTTTATATTGTCCGACTACGAATCGAAAGCGAATTTCATGGATTTCCTACCTTTCCTCGCTTTGTTTTTCGTAATTTTCTTTTTAAGTCGCGCTAAATTAAATCAGGTCGTGTTGGATCACCTTTGATACGTGTAGAAGGCATTACTAAGATTTATTCCGGTTATAGTCGTCCCTGGCATAGACTTTGGAATGCACTGACATTCGGGTATTTCGGCTCCGATATCAAATTTAAGGCTGTCGATGGAATTTCTTTCGAAGCAAATAAGGGAGAAATTTTAGGGATTATCGGTCGGAACGGTGCCGGCAAATCCACCCTTTTGAAACTATTAACGGGCGTGTCCCATCCCGATTCCGGGAGATTAGAAAAGAAAGGCTCCGTCCGATCGATTTTAGAATTAGGTGTCGGTTTTAATCCGGAGCTTTCCGGGGAGGAAAATCTTTACTATAATGGATTAGTTTGGGGGTTAGATCCGACCGAATTGACATCATCGATGGATGAGATTTTTCGTTTTTCCGGACTTAGTGAATTCAAAAAGAACCCGTTAAAAAATTATTCCTCCGGAATGACGATGAGATTAGGCTTTGCATTGGCGACTGCAAAGCGCCCGGATATCTTAATCGTGGACGAAGCTCTCGCTGTCGGCGATGCCAGTTTTCAGCAGAAGTGCTTAAGTCGTTTCCGAAAATTCTCCGAGGAAGGAACCCTCACCTTGATCGTCAGCCATGATCTCGAGCTATTAAAATCCATCTGTACTAGAATTCTAATATTAGAAAAAGGTAAGTTAGTTTACGATGGGGATCCCATTCACGGATTTAGAGAGTATATGCAAATTATTGCCGCCTCGTCCGCCGAAGAAGGGGCTCAGCTTACCCCGCATGAATCGATCCTAGAATCCGTCCAAATTCGCTTATCACACGGGAATCGAATTAATCCGGGCTTATTGCCCGTGGGAGCGGATGTCGAATTACTCGTTTCGGCTAAATTCAAGGAGGATTTGAAACGCTTAACGGTGGGATTTCATATAGATGATAGTCGGGGTATTCGTTCGTTCGGTACGAATACTTTTCATCTGGGTAGCGAGTTATTCGACGTTATCACAGGTGAATGGATTCATGCTAAGTTCAAATTTCCTCTGAATTTTTCCGCAGGAAAATATTCCTTAGGGATCGCATTGCATTCCGGAGATAGTCATGCAGAAGGATCATATCTATGGCAGGACGGCATTTTAGAATTTGAGCTAGAGCGTTTAGATATATCCAAGTTCGAAGGAGTCGCCTGGATTCCGGTCGAAATCGAGACGAAAAAAGGGCCGAACTCATAGATAAATTCCTTCCCACTTCGACTTTGCTCCCTAACTTGGTCTTCGTATGAAAGTATGCGTTATCGGTAGCGGCTACGTCGGATTAGTAGCAGGAGCTTGCTTTGCAGAATACGGCAACCAAGTCATTTGCGTGGACAAGGACGCCAAAAAGATCGAAGATCTTAAAAACGGTATTATCCCTATTTATGAACCGGGTTTATCCGAGCTTGTTCAAAACACCTGGAAAGAAAAGAGACTCGAATTTTCGACTTCCCTAAAGGAGGGAGTGGAAAAGTCGGATCTGATTTTTATCGCGGTAGGAACTCCCACATCTTCGGACGGATCTGCCGATCTTTCTGCAGTTTTTGCTGTCGCAGAGGAAATCGGAAAATCGATTAACGGATACAAAGTTATCGTCGATAAATCTACGGTTCCGGTCGGTACTGCCGCAAAGGTAAAAGAGTTTATCGGCAAGCATACCAAATACGAATACGATGTGGTATCCAATCCCGAATTTTTAAAGGAAGGGGCGGCGATCGACGATTTTATGCGACCGGAACGAGTCGTGATCGGATCGGATAATGATCGCGCAGGAGATCTGGTCGCGCAATTGTATGCTCCTTTCGTATTGAACGGGAATCCTATTTTGAGAATGGGGACCGTTTCAGCGGAGCTAACTAAGTACGCATGTAACGCATTTCTTGCCACAAAGATTTCGTTTGCGAATGAGATCGCGAATCTCTGCGAATCGGTCGGCGCGGACTACGAAGATGTTCGAAAAGGAATGGGGACAGATTCTCGAATTGGCCGCCAATTTTTATATGCAGGTATCGGCTACGGCGGTTCTTGCTTCCCAAAAGACGTTAGGGCGCTGATTCGCACCTCTGAACAATATGGAAAACCGTTAAGAATTATTCAAGAAGTCGAATCTGTGAACGAGGATCAAAAAGTTCGATTGTATGAAAAGATCGAAGCTTTCTTCGGAAAAGGTGGAGTTAAAGGTAAGACATTCGCGGTCTGGGGTCTTGCATTCAAGCCGGGTACTGACGATATGAGAGAAGCTCCGTCTATACCACTTCTTTTAAAGTTACATTCGGAAGGAGCAAAGATACAAGCATTCGATCCTGTCGCTAAAGAAACTTCGGAAAATTATTTTAAGGGTAAGATCGAATATTCTGAAGATGCGTATTCGGCGCTAAAAGGAGCGGATGCTTTACTACTTTTGACGGAATGGCGGGAATTTCGCGAACCGGACTTCCCTCGGATGAAGCAGCTGCTAAAACAATCGGTTATCTTTGACGGAAGAAATCAGTACAGGCCTGCACTCCTCAAAAAAGAAGGGTTTCAGTATTTTTCCATCGGGAAACAACCGGTTTAATTGATCGGGATTCGGGTATCCCCACCCTTCCTGGGCGGGGGCCGGCCCGGTGGAAGTACCGGGTTGGAGTATCAGAAAATCTCCTATTTCGCAAGCAATTTTGTTTCGAAATTCTTTGTGTGAGCTCCAACAGAATTTTTCTTCGAAAGAATAGTCGACAGTTCGGATAATTTCTGATATCAGGTTTCTCCGTAAAACCGCCGCCATCCCCCACGAGCCTGTTGAAAAAGGGATGCAATTTTAGGGAACTTGCTAGATTTACGGAATGGCAAAGTTCAAGAATACGGATCCGAATCAGCTTAGAATGTACGTTTTAGAGTTCAAGGAATTGTTCGGGGAAGAACATCCGATTCACGGTTTTAAGAAAGTCATTGATCGGTTAGATTTCGAAGATTTCGAAAAGAATTACCAGAATGATGAGACTGGAAGACCTGCAATTTCACCGAAGAAAGTTATTTCGGCTCTTTTTTATCCCATTTTAATCGGCAATATCTCGATGCGGGAACTCTGTAGGTTATCCAAACTCAGAGCTGAATTGATCTATCTTCTGGATGGAGAAGAGCTGGATCATAGTTTTATCTCAAAGTTCAGAAAGACTCACAGAACTGAAATCGAAGATCTATTTTCTCAAACGGTATTTCTCGGTTACGAAAGCGGTTATATAGATTTTGAAACCGTTTCCATAGATGGCACTAAGATAAAGGCGAATGCGAATCCCGATGATATAGGGGACCTGGAAAAATTCGAGCTTAGACTTGAACAAATCGAAAAGGTAAGTAAGGTCAAATTTCAAGAATGGGAAAAGTCTGCCGATATGGATCGTTCTCAAATTCGAGACAAAAGAAAAGAATTAGAACTAAAGGCAGAAAAGCTTCAGGATGCGGTAAAATTCCTAAAAAAGCACAAAGACCGTCGTAGAGTCCATCTCTATGAGAGAGATTGCGATCTACAGAAAAAAGGAAACGTATTCCTGGTAGGTTACAATGCTCAAGCGGCGGTCGATTGCAAATCCAACATGATCATTTCTCACAGTGTGGAAACGAACAATCCGATACTAAGTTTGCGGAAGAAAATGATTACGAAAAGTCGAATCTTGCTACGAATTCTTAAGATACGGAAAAACAAGATTTAAATAGAATTCAATATGTCTTAGATGCCGGTTATGCAAGCGAAAGTAATTTCCAGAGATTAAAAGACTTCGATCTTTATTGTCCCGATCAAAAAGTAACAAGGTTATTTCAAGCAGGGAAGATCCCAAAAGTTACCGATTTCTCCAAACGAAGGCCTCCGTTCATCAAATTTATCTATGAAAAGAAAGCCAACAACTTCGTCTGTCCATCGGGCAGAACACTTAAATTCCGATCCGAAAAGTATCTTCATGGACAATACAGTTATTCGGATTACAGATCGACGGGTTGCAACGGCTGTAAGTTGAAACATTTCTGCACAAAAGGTCGATCTAAATCCATTTTGGTGAATTCTAATAACTTGAGAAGAAACTACATTCATTTAAGTCCAAGGAAAACTACCATCCGAGCGAGCTGAATAATTTCTACACGATGGAAATGCGCAAAAAGTTACAAAACCCGAAATCGAGAAAAATTTATGCCAAACGGTTTTCTTCGATTGAAGGCGTCTTTGGTGCAATGAAAGGATCTCGTGCAGGAAATAGATTCATGACAAAAGGATTGGAAAAAGTTTCTCTTGAATGGTCCGAAAGATGCTCCGCTCACAACATAGGAAAAATTTGCGGATTTCGGTATATTTAAACGATCTGCTACGGCAGTCCCTTCTTCTTTTTGCCATTCGCTTTAAAGAGGAAGAAGAATTTTCAGACAAACCAGGCCTCTTTTTCAACAGGCCCCCCGCCCAAGACGGGTGGGGATTTTCAATATCGAACCACCTGAAAAGTAAGTCATGGAAACGCAAAAATTACTTTTGGAATTCCGGTTCCAAAAGAGTCCTGGCCGAAATTCAATTTTTTAAGAGGAATCGAACGTAGAGCAATGGATAAAGAATTAAATATAAATTGGGCGCCCACCACAGAAGCGAAACATCTCCACGGATAACCCAAAACGAAATGGCCTGGACCCCGGACGCGATCGTGAACCCTAAGGATAGGATCGCAAGATTTTTCCAAGCTGAAATTCGTTTATTAAATAAGTATAAACTTCCTAATCCTGTAAACGAGA